>CAMAQQ010000197.1 GCA_945860575.1 Ferrithrix thermotolerans DSM 19514 | reverse complement strand
TGCTGCCAGGGCTTTGGCGATAGTCGATTTACCTGCCCCAGCCGGGCCATCAATTGCAACAACGATCATCAGTGGTTCAACATCACCAACTGGTGTCTTGCGCGCGACCCTCGTCGTAACCGGACGCGCTCTGAACCCCGATTATGGCGAGATTCTGAAACTCTGAGATGTTCGACGCACCTGCATAGGTGCAACTCGATCTCACACCAGAAATAATCTGATCGATAATGTCTTCAACACTCGGACGTTGCGGGTCAAGGTACATTCGCGATGAACTAATGCCCTCCTCAAACAACTCTTTGCGGGCACGTTCGAAAGCACCTTCGCTGCGGGTGCGATTTCGAACCGCACGATTAGAGGCCATCCCGAAACTTTCTTTATAGAGACGACCGTTCGTGTCTCGCAAAGTATCGGCCGCTGATTCATAGGTGCCTGCAAGCAACGATCCAAACATCACATTGGCTGCACCTGCGGCCAACCCGAGCGCGACATCGCGCGGATATCGCACGCCACCGTCTGCCCAAATCTGTTTTCCTAAGCCAGTTGCAGTTTGAGAACATTCAAGAACCGCTGAAAACTGCGGACGACCAACACCTGTCATCATTCGAGTCGTGCACATCGCGCCAGGCCCAACACCAACTTTGACAATGTCGGCGCCAGCGTTGATTATGTCTTTTGTACCTTCGGCAGTGACGACGTTTCCGGCGACAAGCGGAACATTGTTAAGAACCTGTCGCACCTCTTCGATCACGTTAAGCATTCGAACTTGATGGCCGTGAGCCGTGTCAACAACAACAACATCAACACCCATGGCAGCAAGATTTTTTGCACGTGTTGAAGGGTCGGCGTTAACTCCGACTGCGGCGGCAATCATTAGGCAACCGTCTTTGTCTATCGCGGGGTCGTAAATTGTGCTTCGCAGCGCGCCGTTTCTAGTGATTACACCCAGCAACTTTCCGTTTTTGTCAGTTACTGGCGCCACTGACAGACGAGCCTCAGTCAAGCGTTCAAACATTTGTTGAGGTGACAAAGATTCGTCAAGTGTGAATATTTCTCGACTCATGACATTACGAATCTGAGCAAATCGGTCGAACCCGATTGCATCATGCTCGGTGAAAATCCCGTAGGGCCGTTGATCTTCGTCGACAACAATTACAGCACCGTGACTGCGTTTGTAAATCAGACTCAAGGCTTCGCCTACTGTGCCGTCTTGTTGCATAGTGATCGGGGTGTCAATCACTTGGTGTCGTGACTTGACGAACTTGACAACATTTTCGACAATGTCGAGAGGAATATCCTGTGGCAGAACAACAATTCCGCCACGACGGGCAACCGTCTCTGCCATTCTTCGCCCTGCAATCGCGGTCATATTCGATACAACCAGCGGAATCTTCGTACCGATCTTGTCTGGAGTTGTGAGATCAACCTTGAGCCGAGATGACACTGCTGAAAGGCTTGGCACCATGAACACATCGCTGTAGGTCAAATCAAAGTCAGGCGACTGGCTTAAAAAACGCATCGGTGATCCCCTCGTGTTGGGCTCATTTTGAAGCCTCCTTAGGCTACTCATATGGATGTTAATACTGGCGTCGCAACTACTGCGTTACCTCCAGTGCTTATGGTTCATGGTTGGGCTGGTTCATTCGCACGCACCTGGCAAATGTCTGGTGTCGAGACACTGCTACAAGAAACAGGTCGCAATGTTGTCGGCATTGATTTGCTCGGTCATGGAACAGCCGATAAGCCGCACGATTCATCTGCCTATTCGGATATGTCTCTACCGATTCGCCAGAGCGCAAAAGATTTACGAGTTGATGCCGTTGGGTTTTCATTGGGTGCGATTGCTCTATTGCACGCTGCAACTATTAATCCAAATATGTTTCGTAAATTAGTTCTTTTGGGTGTAGGCGACAGAATTTTCGAGCCGCATGATCCGGCCGAATCAGCGTTGATTATCTCTGGGATAGATGGCACTGCGGCGGTTGAGAATACTCTTGCTCGTCAATTTGGCAATTACGCGCGTCAAAGCGATAACGATCCTTTGGCGCTTAAGGCCGTTCTACAACGTTCTCGGGGTGAAGTATTCAAAAGAGAAAATGCATCGGCGATGTCGGCCGAAGTGTTAGTTATCGTCGGCGATCGCGATTTTGTTTTACCTGCCGATCAGTTGGTGCAGTCTTTCAAAAGCGCCAAGTTCAAACTTTTAAAGAACTGTGATCACTTTGCATCTACGGATAATTTCTCGTTTATCGACGCAATGCTCGATTTTTTAAAAGATTAAAAAGAAATTTATAAATGCTAGATCACGATATCCAGATCCAAGATGGCAGGTTGTCGGCGAGCATCGATCTCGCAGTTAGGTATTTGCGTGACGATCTGCTGATCGGATTGCCGACCGAAACCGTATATGGTCTGGCCGCATTAGCTTCGCGTCCAAAAGCGATTTCAAAGATATTTCAGGTCAAAGCGCGACCGACAAATCACCCGTTGATATTGCATTTAGCAAGTTATCGACAACTTGAAAAATGGGCACAAAATGTGCCGTCATACGTGGAGGTTCTTTGCGAAAAGTTTTGGCCCGGACCGCTCACGATTGTGTTGCAGCGAACACCCCAAGTTTGCGATGAGATCACGGGCGCTCGCGAAACCGTGGCGATCCGCGTTCCCAACCATCAAGTTGCTTTGGCGCTGCTGAATCGGATTGACGACGGACTAGTTGCCCCCTCGGCGAATCGTTTCGGCGAGGTGAGCCCTACTTCAGCCAAGCACGTGGTTGATGATCTTGGCGATCAAGTGGCGCTTGTTCTTGACGGTGGAGTTTGTGATATTGGTGTCGAATCTACAATTTTAGATTGCACTCGCTCGAGCCCACAGATTTTGCGACATGGTGCAATCTCAAAAGATGAACTCGAATCAGCAGCAAATATTTCGATCAACTTGTCTGACGGTGAATCTCGTGCATCCGGAATGTTAGAAAAACATTACGCGCCGAACTGTCGGCTAGAACTTG
>CAMAQQ010000196.1 GCA_945860575.1 Ferrithrix thermotolerans DSM 19514 | reverse complement strand
GGATCTAAACCGTTTACATCGATGTATTCGGCAACTTTTGCACGACTTGCACGCGGATTAACTCGCTTGTAACTGGCAACAGGGTCGGTGCCAATGCGCAACGCTATATAAACAAGAAACGTAACAATCAACAGCGTAGGTATTGACCATGCCAAGCGACGAAGGATATAGCGAAACATGATTTACAGCCTTACCGATTACAAATCACGATAAAAATCACAAAACTCCAAACCAATATCTACACAACTAGAACTAAAAAGGTGCGTCGACCCGAAATTAACCGAGTCAACGCACCCTTCTATGAACTGTAAATTACGAGCAATTAGCTCTTGATTTCAACCGTCGCCTCACCAGAAAGCAAGTTCGTCAATACGTACTTACCATCGTTGGTAGTTGCGTATGCACCTGGCAGTACTTGAAACGAAGTTGTCCAAACCATCCACGAAGAGTTTGCACACTCAGTGATTGGGTTTAGACACCCTGGCCATTGCTCAGCGGCCATGACAATTTGTCCGTCGCCGTCGAGATCTTGCCAAAGGTGAATATTGTTGAACGCTGCGTAGTTATTAAGTTCGCCGTTCCATGGACCGCTGACCTTATCAGTACGTGCGAAACCCGACTTCGGAAACTGCATCAACGGCAACATCACATGATCTTTCGCCATGAGCGCAAGAGCTTGCTTCACCTTGTCGGCACGAGTCGCCGCATCGGCATCAACGTCCGCTGCATACAGCAAATCGGACGCTTCTGTGTTGCACCAACCCTGACTGTTCTGACCGATGTTGCCATTGGCTTCAGTTGGGATGAGGTCACAAGCGAAGCTTGCCGTCACGTATGCAGGATCTGGTGGTGCTGTACTGATGTACATCGCCATGTCGTAGTCCATACCCGGCAAACGCTTTTGGAAGTAACATTCCGCGTCGCAGTTGTCTGCGCGCACTTTGAAGCCTGCTGCGGTAAGCAACGGAATCAAATAAGCCTGTGTACTCTCACGGCGTGTGTTTCCCGTGTTGATGATCCAACGAACATCTGGAACCTTGCCAGTTGGGTCAGCCCAGAAACCGTCTACTTTTGTCCAACCCTTTTCGGTTAGCAAAGCCTCTGCTGCGGCTGGATCATAACTATTGGCAAATTCGTCACCAACACAATATGGTCCAGGCACCATCGGGCCGCACTGAAGCAATTCTTTACCACCGAGTGGAATGTAGATCTGCTCGAATAATGCGTCGCGATCGATTGACATCGAAAATGCCGCACGGAAGTTTGGATCTGCAAAAGGTCCGCACTTCTGTTGGAAGTAAAAACCTTCGTAGTCGCCGCCGTAATCAATCTGGGACGCAATGTTGTCTTGCTTCACCGCTTCTTCGATACCTGCGAAGAATTGTGGGTAAATGAAGTCAACTTCGCCGGCCTTGATTGCTGCGATTTCTGTGTCACTGTCTGCCTTCGGCACCATTACGAACTTCTTGGTGACAGCCTTGTCGGTGCCCCAATATTTGTCGTTTGGTTCAAACACGACCTGATCTGGGCTCCAAGACTTGATCTTGTATGGACGTCCCGAGAACGGAATGTTGTCTGCAAAATCTGCAGAAACATCTTTCGTGTTCTTGACCGAGGCTGCCTTGATGATGCCGCCGAACAAACCACGCCACGGTGCGTAGACCGACTTCAAAGTGACAACAACTTGTTTGTCGCTTGCGCCAGCCGCTACCGCTGTGACTTGATCGTAACCAGAAGTCGAAATTGATCCTGGTGTGTTCAATGATGCTTCCCATGTGGCGGCGAAGTCGGCAGCCGTAATTGGCGAACCGTCATCCCATACTGCAGCAGGGTTGATGTCATAAGTAATCGTCATGCCACCAACAGTTGCTGGCTTGGCATAGTCGTATGTCACGTTCGCGCAATCATCCAAACTTGTTGGATAACTTGCAGGTTCCGCCGCTTCTTCTGTCGCTGCGTCGTCACTGCCACCACATGCCGCGCCAATTAATGACACAGTTATGAGTGCTGCAGCAAGACGAGCCACTTTTGTGGTTTTTCTCACTCTCCGACCTCCCCGTCGAATTAGGTCAAGGTCGAATGACCCCATGACTATTGTCACTGTATCTCAGAGTTGGCGAACTTAGTTAATCAATCTTTTCGCAGGCGGTATTGGCAAATACGAGCGAACTCTGCCGAGTCAAGACTTGCACCTCCGACCAAAACACCATCAATATCGGGTTGAGACATGATCTCAGAAATGTTGCTGGCCTTTACACTGCCCCCATATTGAAGACGTATTGCACTAGCCGCTAATGGCGACGAAATTTTTGCTACTTCTTCGCGGATAGAACTTATCACTCTTTGAGCATCCTGCGCGGTCGCCGTCTTGCCAGTTCCGATTGCCCAAATCGGTTCATAAGCGATGACCATCGAACGAACATGCTCAACAGAACGCTTTGCCAATGCATTGCGAACTTGACCGAGCACCTTTTCATGGGTGCGCCCGGCTTCACGATCACTAAGAGTTTCACCAACGCACAAAATTGGAGTCATGCCGTGTTTTTGAACTGCGACAAGTTTTTGTGAAATGATTTCATCGGCCTCACCGAAAATTTGTCTTCGCTCGCTATGACCAACTATCACATATTTGACATTTAGTTTGCTCAAAAATTGTGCCGAAACTTCACCTGTGAATGCGCCCGAGTCAGACTCATGGCAATGTTGTGCACCCAGGATAAATTTCAACTCGTCAGCGTCAATCAATGTTTGCGCACTTCTTAAATCTGTAAATGGCGGGTGAATAGTTACATCAACTGATGCAAAATCATCCTTCGTCAACAAATAAGCGAGTTTCTGAATGCATTGAATGGCCTCAAAGTGGTTGTGATTCATCTTCCAGTTACCGCTGATAATCGGCTTCCGTGCTTCAGTCAACATTTGGTGCTCCTCGCAACGCGCTCAATCCTGGCAGGTCGCCGAGTTCAAGAAACTCTAGTGATGCTCCACCACCTGTAGAAACATGATCTACATCATTTTGGTAAC
>CAMAQQ010000195.1 GCA_945860575.1 Ferrithrix thermotolerans DSM 19514 | reverse complement strand
TGGCTGAAGCATCGCGATCGGGTGCATTGCCAAACTCGTCGTTGCCATGACTCGGTAGATCAAAATAATCACGACGCTTTGACTTCGTGCGCGTATCCATGATGCCCGAAAATGATGTGCGCCGATACGACTGAACGATATTGGCAGGCGCAGTCGCACAATCAAATTTTTTGGCATCAGGCTTTGCAATTTTAGATTTATATGTTTTGAGATCGGCAACATTGTCGATTGACTTTTTGGCTGGCATATGTGGCACCATCTCTGGCAACAAACTCTTTGGGTCTTGAGTGACTAGTACCGACAAATGGTGCATCGTTCGTGTGAGCGCAACATACATAACTCGGCGCAATTCGCCAGTTTCGGCCAACTTGACGGCCTCTTTCGCTCTGCTACGTGACGACCCAGTCGGGTCGCTTAAGCCATGGGCGATATCAACCACTCGTTGATTTTGGTTATAAAACACTGGTGCGCCGCGAGGCTTTGTTGATGACTTCCAGAGGTCGGCAACTACTACGCACGGAAACTGCAAACCTTTGGCACTGTGTATCGTCATGATCTGCACTGCGTCAACATCGCTCTCGACACGCCTACTGACTAGTTCGCTAGTTTCATCTGTGTCAATCAATGACATAAAGATTTCAAGAACACGAGTCGGCGAACACGGCTTTCCGTCACTGGCACCATGCAGCACATCCATTACATGTGCGAAGTCAGTAATTTGACGCTCGCCCGATGACCCTTTTGTTAACCGAGTCATAAATTGATCATCAGAACTAATCGACCCGGCGAGTGCCGCAACACCGCCAGATTGCAAAACTGCCCGCAACTCACTGACCCGAGTCTGAATTTTCTGCAACTCGGCATCAGATATGTCGTGCTCGTGGCGCAGTGATAAACCAAAAAATGGTGTGCTGGCAACGCGACGAGTGCGACCGACATTGGTGAGTTGCTCCATTAGTTCGAATAATGAGCGCAAATGGTTGGCCATTGCGCCTTCCATTACAGATTCAGTGCCATTGCTCACAGCAGGAATCTTGTATTGCTTAAGTTTTCGCTCGATTGCACGCCCAGTTGTCTTGGTGCGAACAAGCACACAGATATCGCGTGGCTCAATATCACGATTGGTGCCATCAGTTTTTAACTTGCCGACAGTCAACAATTCGTGAACTACTCGGGCAGTCGGCACATCGAGTCGATGCTGATTTGTGACGTCACCGATATCGACAAACTCAACAGATTTACCAGGGCTAAAACACGCCGAACTATTTTTGGCACTCGCATTAACCGCCACGTAAGGAATTCCGTCGCCAAACAGCGCATCATCTAAAGCCGCATTCAACGCCGAGAGCACCGGTTTATCTGAGCGATGATTCGTGGTTAAGGTTCGCTTTTTTGCTGGGTCTGCACGAACTACAAATGCCCGAACATCGGCGCCACGAAAACCATAGATCGCTTGCTTGGGGTCGCCCACCGCGATTAGTGCACGCTGAGTTTGATCAGGCGGGAACAATGCATCGAAGAAAGACCACTGCAATTTGTCGGTGTCTTGGGCCTCATCGACAATTGCCAACTTAAATCGCAAACGAATCTCGTCGATCAACGCCGCCCGCGACTGGTCGACAACCACGTCGTGGGCGCGCTTTAGTAGGTCATTGAAACTTGGACGATTAATCGTCGCATCTTGAACTCGTGCCTTGCAGTCTTGAATCATCACCAGATATTCATCCAAAAACTTTTGATCTTCGACTGATATTGGCTGACCATCATCAAATGGATTTTGCATCGGGTCGAGCCACGGCTCAGTAAATGGATCGGCTAGTAATTTGCCGACAACTTCTGCCATACCGTTTGGATCGATGCGTGAAATATTGAAGCCGACAACCGAACGTGAGATGATTGCATCGTTGACTGCCTCGGTGACCAATTGACTTGTGATGTCATCTTCGCCAACGCTTCTTAAAGTAACGCCAGCCAAATGTAGAACTTTGGTGCACACGCTATGAATTGTCGCGATCGTCGCACTGTCGAACTCAACTAATGCTCGATCAAGGCGCTGAATCATTGCCGCAATGTCTTGCTGATAATTATCTATCAAGTGCTTGGCAACTACGTCGTCGTCGTTGGCTTTATTTTGTCGCAATTGATCGCGCACACTTATCGCCGCCCCGCGAATTCGATCGCGCAACTCAGCGGCGGCCGTGCGAGTAAAAGTAGTTACCAGCACTTCACTGATTCGAAGATTTTCATCGGTCGCCAACTCGCGAACCAATAGCGCCGCAACCGAATATGTTTTGCCGGTGCCTGCACTGGCTTCGGCGACCATTCCGTTGATTAAAGGTTGGTTGGCGAGATCTAGTTCGCTGTTTATTTGACTGGTGCTCATGAGACGATGTAAACCTTCGGGCGGTCACTTTCTGGCAAGCCAAGAACCTCGCGATGCGACTTCCAAAACTTGAGCACAGGGCTTTTTGGATGAAAGATTTCATCGAACTCTGGGTTGTCACCAAAAACAATGAACTCGCTTGATTCGTGAAAGTCATCGCCCGAAACATAAGAATCAAACTCGTAGAGCATGTCGCCTTTTTCAACATCGACTGTTTTGCCAAAAGATGCACATGGTGAGACCAAAGCAGTGCGAGCCATTTCGCAAATTAACACGAGTCGTGCTTTGGCCTGGTCTTGCGTTATTGACTTGTCCAAAATTACAGTGCGTTCACGAACAATATGTTTCGGATCATTGGGCCACTTTTCGTGGCGGGCAAGAACATAGCCCTTACTGACTTGAACGCCAGCGGCACGGGCGATTAGCAACCGAATTGCGAGCCGACGCAAAGCCGGGATGTATTCGTATTCTTTCGCCCCTGCTCGATAACAAATTTCAGTCGTGGTCATCTCTATACCCTGCGTGCACATCGGGATATTTCCGACAAGTTTGACCCCAGGCGAAACTTCAAAATCTACGGCAACAGGTGCAAGTGAAGAAATATCAATATCGTGTGCCGAAAGTGCAGATTGCATCGCGTCGACGAGATCGTGAATTTCTTGAAACGCTTCATCACCAAACGGTGACGGGGGCACAACCCCAGACCGACGAACTTC
>CAMAQQ010000194.1 GCA_945860575.1 Ferrithrix thermotolerans DSM 19514 | reverse complement strand
AGAAAGGTGCTGACCAAAACGATGATCGGTGCCATTTTGAAAATACGAGCATCTGCACGGTCTGGCACAATGTCTTCTTTTTGCAGCCATTTGCCGACTTCAGCGAAAAGTTGCATCGACCCGTATGGACCAGCCTCCATTGGTCCGAGACGACTTTGCATAAATGACATCATCTTGAATAAAAATACATAGACAATTGTTCCCGCTGGAAGCAGAACAGCAACTAACCCGCCCAGCACACGCAACAACGACTGTCCCCAATATGGGACTTCAGCCAACAATCCGATCATCGGTCGATGTCTCCGAGAATAAAATACAGAGAAGCAAGAATCGTCACGATGTCGGGAACATAAACACCACGCAACAACCACGGTGTGATTGAAATATTATTGAAACTCGCCGAGCGAATTTTTACCCTGAACGGACCAAGATCGCCACGTGAGACGACGTAGTAACCCATTTCGCCGAGTGGGTTCTCAGTTGAAACCCAGGCTTCGCCCTCAGGGACTTTAATAATCTTCGGAACTTTTGCCATCACAGGCCCTGAAGGAATAGCGCCAAGAAGTTGATCTACAATTTTTGTTGATTCACGGGTTTCTTGTAGACGAACCCAACAACGGGCGAAACTGTCGCCGTCTGGGTGTGTCCACACCTTCCAGTCGGCTTTGTTCCAGACCATCGGCAAATTTTGGTCACGACGCAAATCCCAATCGACTCCGCTGGCTCGTAAGTTCGCGCCTGATAATCCGTATTGAAGTGCGACATCACGAGGGATAACACCGATGCCTCGAGTTCGTGATTGGAAGATTTCATTGCCAAACAGTAGGTCTTCAATTTGGTCACAGAAACCGCGCAATTTTTTCATTACTGCGCGCGTTTCATCGATCCAGCCAGCAGGCAAGTCGTCTTTGAGTCCACCGATTCGGTCAAAGTTTGGATGAAACCGACCACCGGTAGCCGATTCAATCAAATTCAAAACATATTCACGATCGCGAAACGCGAGAAAAACCGGCGTGATTGCGCCAAGTTGAACACCCAAGTCGCCGAGAAACAGCGAAACGTTGGCGATGCGCGAGAGTTCAAACAAAATGGTGCGGATATATTGTGCACGCGTTGGGGCTTCAACGCCCATCAGTTTTTCTGCGGCCAAAATAAACGGAACTTCGTTCGCAAAACTTCCGAGCCAGTCAATGCGATTGACAAGTGTCGTTACCTGTGGGAATGTTCGAACTTCTGTAAGTTTCTCGTAACCACGATGCATGTATCCGCAGGCGGGTTCGGCCCAAACAACTTGCTCGCCATCTAGGCGGGCGATAATTCGCAACGTGCCGTGTGTTGCAGGGTGTTGCGGCCCGATATTGAGCGTCATACCTTCGGTTTCAAGTTCAAGATTCAACCTGGCATCAGCCGCCTGAGATGCGATGTATGAAAGTTGTTGTCGATCACCGAGCATTGTCATGATGCATCACTGTTTTTTGATTGGGCTGAATCTTCTTCATCGCCACCTGGCAACGGCTCAACGTCAATGATTCCTGGCCAAGGCTTGACCATGCGTGCCAACAACGGGAAATCTTTGCGCAACGGATGGCCCTCAAAGTCAACTGGTAGATACATATTTCGTAAATCATTATGACCGACGAAATCGATGCCGAACATTTCGTGAGTTTCGCGCTCATGCCAGTTGGCGCCCGCGAAAATTGTAATCAATGACTCAACTGATGGCGCCGAGTCTGCGACGTCGACTTTAACCGTGATTCCGAAATGTGTTTTTGAATTCACAAGGCGGATAAAAACTTGCATTCGAGTATCGCCACCGGCGTAACCAGAGCGAATAGTCATGTCGCGCACTGGTGCTGGTTCGGTTGGATCATCTTCTCCCCGACCGTATGGAGACGGCATCCAATCAATCGCCGACAAAAAACCGAAATAGTCGAACGAGTGCTGATCGCGAAGTTTTTGCACACTGCCCAGCCACGAATCTGGGCTTACGCGAATCCACAAATCGTCGCCCGGTTTGAGATGCGAATCAACAAGTGCATCACCAAGCGAGAGTTTGATCGCTTCAAGCATTTGCTCACGCTCAAGATCGACAACCGGTGTCGTAGTTTCGCTACTAGACGACAACTGTCTCACCTCGACGTTCGGCAATTTGGGCGGCATCAACAGATGCGTCCATTGATTTTGTTCCTTCGCCACGCCATCTTGCGCCCATGTCTTCATTCTTGATGCGTTGTTGCAACAACACGATGCCCTCAAGAAGTGCTTCAGGTCGCGGAGGGCAACCTGGCACATAAACATCAACAGGAATAATTTGATCAACACCCTTCGTCACCGAGTAACTATCCCAATACGGACCACCACAGTTTGCACAACTGCCCATACTGATTACATATTTTGGCTCGGGCATCTGCTCATAGAGCCGACGAATCACTGGCGCCATCTTGTCGGTTACTGTCCCTGAAATTACAACCAAGTCTGCTTGGCGAGGACTGGCCGGCAATGGAATAACACCAAGACGCATCACGTCGTAACGCGGTGACCCGAACGCCGCACCCATCTCGATTGCGCAACATGCGAGCCCCCATTGATAGACCCAAAGCGAATACGAGCGCCCGAGATTAAAAAGCGACGTCAATGGTTTTGGCAATCTGCCGCGGTCTACTAAACCCATCGCAGAACACCTTTGCGCCAGGCGTAAATTAATCCAAGTAACAAAATAAAAACGAAAGCACCCATCTCAATCAATCCAAATGCGCCGTATCGCTCAAGTTGAGTCGCCCACGGAAAAATAAAAACCGCTTCAACATCGAAAACCACAAACAACAATGCGAAAATATAATAGCGAACTTGACTTTGCGACCAACCGTGGCCGACTGGATCAACACCGCTTTCGTAAGTCAGCATTTTTTCTTTGTTCGGACGGTTCGGACGAAGCAACGATGAGATCCAGAGCAGTAGACCGGCAATTGCAACTGCTGCCCCACCGAACCAAACAACGTTCAAAAACGACCGAATGAAGATTGACATACCCTGTAAAACTAGTCTGCAAATCGCTTATTGCTTATACTCACCATCACATTGATCGCTTGTGAAAGGTCAATAGA
>CAMAQQ010000193.1 GCA_945860575.1 Ferrithrix thermotolerans DSM 19514 | reverse complement strand
TAAAGTCTTGATTAAATTCCTTTTCAGAGTATGGTAGCGATGAGAGCCTACTTTTCAGTTTAGAAACAGTGGTAGCGATACGGTGCGAAGAAAATATTGATCTCAAGTAGAGTTCGTATCCTGCCAGGCAGGCAGTCGCTAGGGTGATCGCTACAAAGTTTGATCTTAAAACAGTCAAACAAACTGTTGCACAGATTGAGATTAAAAAGATTTTTCGCATTAAAAAAGTTTACCCTTGTTAAGACCCGCCGTTTAATTGTTAGACGGGTGCGTCCATGTGGCGCAGGGGCAATACTTGTGCGGGCAAGTTGGCCCACAAATCAGACAGCAAGTCGTCACGCAAGGCACGAACCGAATCGTCGTTCCAACGGTTGACATGTTGCAACGGATCATTGACCAAGTCGTAAAGTTCGCCTTCGCCGGCTTTGTTCATCGTGCCGTCAAGTGCGGCGGTGCAAACCCAATTGTCGCGACAAATAGTTCGCAGATGCACGATCTTGCCAAACAGCACGCTGTCCCATTCGGTGAGCACGCGCTCGTGACCAAGAACCTGCGCGTCGCCATCGTCAATTGGCAATCGCGGCGCCTCGGTATATTTCGGTCGATCAATGCCGGCAATGTGGGCAAATGTCGCAGCCAACGAAACCAAACCAACTGGTGCGCTAACTCGCGCTGGGGCAGTCTTGGCGCTCGGCGCTGGTCGCCAAATAAGCGGCAGACGCATCAACGAATCGACATGATACGGACCCTTAAATAGCAAACCGAAATCACCTTGAAACTCACCGTGGTCGGTTGTGTAAACAACATCCAGATCATTAGTCCAACCCCGCGCATTGATCGCACCGAGCACGTCACCGATTGCATCGTCGATCAATTCGTTTTCGACATGTGTGAATGCGTTTACTTCGCGAACTTGGTCGTCCGTCAACGTTGCCGGCACCCAATGTGCGGGCGCCTCGTAATTTGAAACGAAAGTTCCGTCATACCAACCACGCCAATGACGCAATTTGTCGTCAAGAATTTTTTCACGCTTCGACTTATCTTCGACATAGCCAACTGGCAGATCCAGTTCGCGCCACGGAACGCGATGCAACTCAGACTCCGGTGGATCCCATGGGTGGTGCGGATCGGGAAAACTCATCCAGCAAAACCAATCTCTATCGGCAGGCAGAGTATTCAGCCAACTAATCGTGCGCTGCGCAACCCAGTGTGTGTGATACCACTCGGTCGGTATTGGATTTATTTTTAACTGAGGCGCATTTGTGTCGCCACCACCTTGGGCATTGACTTGCAATTCGTTGTCAAGCACCCGATAAAAATTGGCGACCGCTTCAGGGTGATTGTCGCGTACCCATTGCGAGTAATGCAATTGACCGACTGCTCCGTGCGTTGATAGCTCCATGTGGTCAAAACCACGATGCGGGTCAACTGGGTTGTCGGTTGTTTGGCGTTGATTGCCCAAACGATTTTCTGTAAATCTCAAAAATGGATCAAGCAGCGGTTCAAAATGTGCTTTGCCGATTAACGCAGTTGAGTATCCAACCGCGCGCAAATCGCTGGCGATGCTCGGCGCGTCTTCGGGTAATGGCACACCGTTCATCCAAACTCCGTGCGTGCTTACATGTTGGCCGGTGATCATCGTGCTACGCGACGGCATGCACACGACATTTTGTGGATGCGCACGATCAAATGTGATGCCTGCTTTGCTTAACGCATCAATATTTGGAGTGCGAGCGATGGCTCCACCGTTGCAACCCAACGCGTCGTATCGCTGCTGGTCGGTAGTAATGAAAAGAATCTTGCGACCCATAATTATTTTCCGTCAAACATTTCTTTGAGTTTTGCCAGACCAACACCAGCGGCACCGCCGATTGGAAGTGCAAGCACTTCTGGATCCATATCTGTTGAATACATCACCAAACAGCGATTATCTGAGTCGGGGATTACGTCAACCGTGCCGATATGAAACTTGATCAACGGATTATTGACTATTTTGTATTGAAATCTGCGCAAGTCGTGGTCAAGGGTGACGATGTCTTCTTCAAACACGATGCCGGCGGCAAGAGTTATCCAGCGTTTTGATCCTTCAACCCGGCATTCGGTGATCGGAAACCATTCATGCAATCGCTCTGGTGCACCCACAAAAGCCCAAACTTTGTCGGCATTGCATTCGACAAAAGCGTGACGACGAACGGTGCCCATTTTAAATACGCTAACTAATTTGCGCGTCGAAAGGCGAGTTCAGTGGCGTGTCAAGTCGCCAGTCAATCGGGTTGAGACCAGAGATAACTAGTGCTTCGTTGATTTTCGTAAACGGCCGAGAACCGATGAATCCTTTGTGTGCCGACAGCGGTGATGGGTGTGCACTCTCGACAACGTGATGCTTGTCGGTGTTGATCAATTGTTTTTTCTTTCTGGCCATGGCTCCCCATAATACGAAGACAACTGGGTGTGATTTGTTGTTGACGATGCGAATGACTTCATCAGTGAAAGATTCCCAACCGTGTCCTTGATGCGAACCGGCTTCGCCTGCGCGAACCGTAAGCGTCGTGTTGAGCATCAGTACACCTTGTCGTGCCCATTGTTCGAGATTGCCATGATTAGATAGCTTTTTGTTTGGTGTGAGATTTAAATCAGTTTGCAATTCATTTAAAATGTTCTTAAGTGATGGCGGAAGTGCAGTGTCTTTATGCACAGAAAAACACAAGCCATGTGCTTGATTGGCGCCGTGATATGGGTCTTGACCAAGAATTACTACTCGTGTGTCTGCATGGCTAGTTAACTCGAAAGCCCTAAGCACATGCTCGTGGCTTGGGTAGACGGTAAATCGTTCTCGCTCAACTTCTATAAATTGCTCGAGTTTCTTAAAATAAGGCTTTTCACATTCGGTTTTGAGCAACACGGCCCAGTCAGTTTGCATCACCAAATTTTTAGAAGCGCGAACGTACGGCCCATAGGTCAGGAAACATTGGCTTGAATAATGTCGTGGCAAGGTATGCAGCGCCACTTGACCCGCCAGTTCCATGCTTCATGCCAATCGTGCGTTCAACCATTTTGACATGGCGGTAGCGCCACTCTTGTAAACCTTCGTCAATGTCGAGTAAG
>CAMAQQ010000192.1 GCA_945860575.1 Ferrithrix thermotolerans DSM 19514 | reverse complement strand
GGGTGGGTTAGAAGTTTCATCAGGCTGCTGGTATCCCAGCGGGCGCCACCCATAGCTATGACTTTTGCGTAGAGCTGATCAACGAGTTTGGTCATCGTTAAATCTGCGCCGTTGTTTTTTGCTTCGTCGAAGCAGATGCCGAGATCTTTGCGCATCCATTCGGCGGCGAAACCAAATTCAAACTCATCTCGAACCATTGTCTTCGAACGATTCTCCATTTGCCACGACTGTGCAGCACCTTTTGAAATCACCTCAACAACTTGATCTGCATTCAAACCAGCGCGCACAGCAAAATTGAGTGCCTCTGCCAAACCCGAAACGACACCCGCGATGCAAATTTGATTGACCATTTTCGTCAACTGCCCTGCACCAGCCTCACCCATACGTTGACATGCTTTGGCGTATGCGTCAACAACTGGTCGCACACGATCAAAAACTTTTTGGTCATCGCAACCACACATCACGGTCAGTGCACCGTTTTCTGCGCCGGCCTGGCCACCCGAAACAGGTGCATCAATAAAGCCAACACCTTTCGCAGTGCACGCACTTGAAAGTTCGCGCGCCAAAGTTGCGGACGCTGTTGTGTGATCAACCAAAACTGAGCCAGCTTTGAGGCCGGCAAGTGCGCCGTCAGCACCGAGTACGACATTGCGCACATCGTCGTCGTTGCCGACACAAACCATCACAACCTCGCACTGCTCGGCAACCTCGCGTGGGGTCAAAGCAAAACTTCCACCATTTTTCTCAACCCACTGTTTGGCTTTTTCGCTGTTGCGGTTGTAAACAGTAAGTTCGTGACCCGCAGTTGCGAGATGTCGCGCCATTGGCGAGCCCATGACTCCAAGACCGCAGAATCCTATTTTCATAAATTAGTTTTGCTTTCGTACGACGAACCAGTAATCACTTCTTTTTTGCGACAACCTTTATGACTTTGGCTTTTGACGATTTCTTGACCGCTACTTTTGCCACTGTCTTCGCTACACCCGATGCTTTCGGTTTTGCATCAACAGTTGGTTTGGCAACTTTTTTGGCTGCAGATTTCGCTACTGGTTTAGTAATTGGCTTAGTAACTGATTTCGCAGGTTTGAGCACACCTTTTTCAAGAGCTTTGTCAAGATAAATCTCGGCTTCTTCTGTTGTTACTCGAAGTGCCGGTTGAATCTCTGAAATTAGGTTCACACGAGCGCGGTCATACATAGTTTTTTCTGCGGCCGATAAAGCCGAATCACGATCACGGGCTGCAAGATTTCGCACAACCTCTGCAACTTGATAGACATCGCCGCTCTTAAGTTTTTCTTGGTGATTCTTGAAGCGACGCGACCAGTTTGCGGGTACGCGAGGGTCTGCCTTGGCCAGAACCGATACCAAATCTTGAAGTTCGCTTGAAGAAACTGGTGGACGAACACCAACGGTAGAAATTTGATCAACCGGAATCGACAGTGTCATCTCGTTGATCACAGTTTTGAGAATTAAATAGTCTTGAGTTTTGCCGAATGCTTTCATCCGCTTCATATTTAGAACAACGCAAGCACCGTGTTGCGGATAGATGACTGTGTCACCTTTTTTCGGCTTAAATTTCACTAAACAACCCTTCTAAAGTCAGACCCAACATAATAGACCAAGAGTGTTCAATTAACGCCTTTTGCGTTGATTTTTAGGATCGCAGTCGATCATTTTTCGGGTCGAACAATGGCTCGAGTCCGATCGTCGCCGATTTTCGTGAGCCGAAAATTTCAATCTCAACTTTGGTACCTGGCACCTCAAATTCGGGGCGCACATATGCCAACGCCACGCTCTTGTTCAACGTGAAACTCCAACCTCCAGACGTGATGATGCCAATTCTTTTTTCGCCACTGAACACCGACGCACAAAAAGGAGCATCAGCATCGCCATCTTGGTCGAGAATCATAGGCACGAATCGCCATTTTGAACCAGCAGCTTTTTCGGCAACCAAAGCCTCGCGACCCACAAATGACGCCTTAGTCAAGTCAACGAAACGATCTAACGAAGCATCAAATGGCGAGAAACCAATTTCGAGATCGGCTTTCCATCCGCGGTAGCACTTGTCGAGTCGCAAACTGTCAACGGCATAAATGCCCATATCGGCAATGTCGAATTTCTCGCCGGCTTTCCAAATCGCGTCATAAAGTGCGACCATCTGGTCGTTCGCCGCGTGCAACTCCCAGCCGAGTTCACCGACATAGTTCACCCTCAATGCACGAACTGGCCCGACCGCCGTGTCGATCATTTGCGTTGTCAACCACTTGAAGGATGCATTATCAACTGGCGTCGTCGTCACTTGCGAAAGTACATCGCGTGATCGTGGACCAACCAAAATAATCGAGCCGTAATCGGCGGTCACATTTTTTAGAGTCACTGAGCCATCGGTTGGCAATGCCATCTCAAGAACGTCAAGATCATGCCATTCAGAACCAGCAGCACCGACCAGATAAAAACTCTCTTCGGCAACTCGAACCACGGTGAACTCGCTCAAAACTTTGCCGTCTGGCAACAATGCGTAAACTAGACTTATGCGACCAACCTTCGGCAATTTTGTGCACAGCAGATTGTCAAGATATGCGAACGCGCCTGGCCCCTTGACTTCTATTTTTGTAAAGCCTGGCAAGTCAAGAACTGCTACGCCATTGCGTGCAGCGTGAACTTCTTTTGCTACTACTGTGCGCCAACCGTTTCGCCTAAAAAATGAAAGCGTGTGATCTGTAACTTCGTTCTTAGGATCAAAATAAGTTGGTCGCTCCCATCCTCCGCGAGCACCATACGCCGCACCCTTTTTCTTTAACTGCTCATATAGTGGCGACATGTATGCAGGACGCCCTGCTGGTCGCTCTTCAAAAGGGAACCCCATCGCGTATTCGTTTTGATAAACCTCAACTGCTTTATCAACCGTGTATTGCGTTGTCGCGTAAGCCTTGTAACGGCGTCGATCAATCGCCCAAAGATCAAATTCTGGACGACCATCAAGAATCCACTCGGCAATTGCTTTGCCCGCACCGCCACCTTGAGCGATGCCAAAACTAAATGTGTTGCAGTGAAAGAAGTTTCGCATTCCGCGTTCTGGCCCAAGATATGGGTTGCCGTCTGGCGC
>CAMAQQ010000191.1 GCA_945860575.1 Ferrithrix thermotolerans DSM 19514 | reverse complement strand
CCTGAAACTTCAACAGCATGAAACTCGTCAACTCCTTGCACAACTTCGTCGGTGCCCGACTGGCTAGCAATCGCAACGATCGCCATCACTGCAATCGCGGCAACGATGCCACCGATCAGCCAAAACGTTTTATTTGAGCCTGATGAATTAGTTTTTCGTGAGTTCATTTTTTCTCCTGTGGTGAAAGTGTAACTAAAACGATTGTCGTAAAGAACGCAGTGAATGCCATAAACGACAAAGTCACGAAGCCAAAGTTTTCAAACCAAACGACCGAGCAAGGCAGTTTCGCGTCGCAAACGCCAGCGTCCAAATCTGGAAAGCGCTCGAGAAACCAGTGATATGTCGAAATCGATCCGCCAGCGAGAGCGAGCACAACCGCCACGAGTTTTGTGAACTTTAACTTTTTGAAATTTGCAACGACGAGCAAAATTGCCAACGGATACATCGCTGCGCGCTGGTACCAGCACAGCCGACAAGGTACGTAGTTGACGATTTCTGAAAAATAAAGACTTCCGAACATCGCTGTTGTCGTGATTAAGGCAGCAAGCGGCAGCGCAATTTTTTGAACTTCAACCAAAAATTTTTTGGCTTTAAAGATTCGTGCGAACAAGACGACGAGGCCAAAACCAAGCGTGCCCAAACTGAGCATTGCAAAGAATAGTTCGAATACTTCGTTGTTCATGGTGTGCACTACGCTAATTGACACAATCGCGAAACAGTATGAGCAACGAGCGCGCTAATAAACGCTCTAATAGACAAATACCGGAGTGACAAAAATGTCGAATCTTAAAGATCAACTTAAGGATGACTTGACTGCGTCAATGAAGGCACGCAATGAAGTTGAAACTTCTACGCTACGAATGACTTTGGCTGCGATTATGAACGCCGAGGTTGCAGGTGACGCGGCAGTTGAACTATCGAACGATCAGGTTCAAAGTGTGGTGCGGGCTGAGGCAAAAAAACGCGCAGAATCAGCAGACATATATAAGGACGCAGGCCGCCCTGAAGCCGAAGCCGCAGAACGGGCTGAATTAGCAATTCTTGAGCGTTATTTGCCAGCCCAAATAAGCGATGCAGATCTTGAAAAGATTGTTGACTCGGCGATTGCTGGGGCGGCAGAGCAAGGCCTGACCGGCCCAAAAGCGATGGGCGCAGTGGTCAAGGCCGTTCGTGGCGAGGCGGGCGACAGTGCCGATGGGGCAAAGATTGCAAACTTAGTGAAAACAAAACTTACTTAAAAAACTGAATTCACAATTTAAAAATAATACGAGAAATAATCACAAGTTCTCAAAGAGACAAGTGACACGTGATTAACGACATAGCCATTTAACAGATCGGGTTACCTTTGGGGTGGGCAAAGTGCCTTTTTTCCGAAGGGGGAAATAAAAAAATGAAAAGCATATTCACTGGTGGTCGTCGCAAGGTTGTTGCCCTAATGGCAATTGCGCTTGTTGCGTCGCTTACACAAGTATCAGGCAGCGGTGCTGCTGGTGCAGACACGCCAAAGCGTGGAGGAAATATCACTGTTGGTATTTTCGACTCGTTTCCTGGTTATTGCATGGCCGACACTTTGGCGAACTCGTCATTGATGGGTGCTCGCACAATTTATGAAACATGGGTTGAGCAACGAGCCGACGGCAAAATTGTTCCTTACATTTTGAAGTCAGTTGATCACAGCGCTGATAACAAAACTTGGAGTCTTGTTGTGCGTGACGGAATCAAGTTTCATGACGGCACACCAGTTGATGCAACTGCGCTACTACTAAATCTTCAGGCATTGCGTGGAGCGCTTTATGTCAACGGTTTGATCGGTAAAACACCAAAGAGCACCGGCAAACTTGGTACTGCGGTAGGTTTTACTGCAAACATTCAAGATGTTGTTGTTACTGGTCCGATGTCGGTGCAAGTTACTTTGTATCAAGCAGATTCTGATCTTGACTGGCTTTACGCGTCGGGTCGTTTTTTTGCTCGTGCTCCAAGCCAAATTCTTGGCGCTGAATGTTCGACCAAGCCTGTTGGTACTGGTGCGTTCAAGTTGGTTTCAACTGAGTTGACAAAACTTGTTGTTGCAGCCAACCCTGACTACTGGCGCAAAGACGCAAAGGGCGGCAAGTTGCCATATCTCGCCGGGATCACTTTCTCTTTCTTGCCAGATGCGCAACCACGCGTCAGCGGTGTGAAGAGTGGTTCGCTTGCAGCAACGATGTTTAGTTCGGCATCAGACTCGAAGCAGATCAAAGATTTGCAAAAGAACAAGGCAATAACGACAATCATGTCGCCAGAAGACTTTTACCCATCAATTTGGTTTAACCACAAGATCGCTCCGTTTAGCAGCAAGAACGCTCGACTCGCCGTTTCATATGCGTTGGATCGTGAGAAGTTCGTGAAAGTTCGTCAAAAAGGTTTGGGCAGTGTCCCAGACTCAATTGTTGGACCAAACAACATCATGTACAACAAGAAAAATTTTGCGGGGTTTGATCTTGCAAAGGCGAAATCTTTTGCGGTTGCCTACAAGGCAGAAACAGGTAAAGACCTCGAGTTCAATTTCCCTGTGGTAAGCGCCTCTTCTGAAGACGTCGCAAACGTAACGCTCATCAAACAGATGATGGAAGCCGCAGGAATTAAAATGAACGCGTTGCCACAAACGACTGCTGAGATCATAACGAAAGCTTTTCCGCAGCAATATCAAGCGATGTCACTTCTTTTGATGGAAGGAACTGGTACCGGTTTCGTTCTTCCATTCGTGGTTAGTGACATGTCTGGTGGAAACCCGAAACATTTCATCACACAAATTGCCGCAGCGGTTCCTGCTCTTAAGACATTGCCTGTCTATTTCGGAATCTTGAACCTCTCATCGTTCAAAGACACCGTGAGCGAGAACTTGTTGTTCGCAGCGCGTGGTGAATCGGACTTGGCGAAAAAGAAGAAGCTCTATCAGGAGGCAACTGCACAGCTTCAAGCTGAAGCTCGACTCACTTCACTGTGGAGAACTTCTTACGCACTGTCGTACAAAAACCTCGGTGGCGTTGGCGAGTTGGGCCTTGCTGCTGGTGGACAACGACGATTGGTGACAAACTTCGGAATTGACTGGACAGGCGTTTGGTCAACTAAGTAATCAATAATTTGTA
>CAMAQQ010000190.1 GCA_945860575.1 Ferrithrix thermotolerans DSM 19514 | reverse complement strand
CGTGCGCCATCTTTGCGTTGCTTTGAAAGTGCCAAAACGGTGTCAATAGATTCTCTACGCGCATCCTCGATGAACGCACAAGTGTTCACGACAACAAGATCAGCCAGACTCGCATCATCGGTTCGCTCTAGACCGTCAAGCATCAAGGTGCCGATTATTTTGTCTGAGTCAACATCATTCTTGGGACAACCAAGCGACTCAAGATAGAAGCGCTTTGTCACGGGATGTAATGCTATCTAAATGGATTATCCGTCTAACTCAAATAACCGTACTAACTCGCCTTTTGAATCAGTTCTAGTTCTTCGACGCTCATTAAAACTTCGCGAGGTCTTGAGCCCTCACTTGCGGCAACTACACCGCGTTGCTCAAGCAAGTCCATTAGCCGTCCGGCACGTGCGAAACCAACTTTAAGTTTGCGTTGCAGCATTGAAGTACTGCCTTGTTGCGTGCGAACTACTAAATCCATCGCTTGACGCATTAATTCGTCATCGCCTTCGTCACCACTGCTTCCGCCAAATACCGAACTAGTGCCTGATGCGTTGGCATCACCTTCGACACCAGACACATATGTGACCTCTGGGGCTTGTCGTCGCCAGTGACCCACAACTTTTTTCACTTCGTTTTCGCTTACCCATGCTGATTGCAATCGTTGCGACACAGAAGTATTGCCCGGCAACATCAACATGTCACCCATACCAATTAATTTTTCGGCACCGGGTTGATCCAAAATTACCCGGCTATCGGTCAGACTCGAAACGGCGAATGCCATGCGCGCAGGAATGTTGGCTTTAATCACACCGGTTATTACGTTCACGCTCGGTCGTTGTGTCGCAACTATCAAGTGGATTCCAACTGCGCGTGCTTTTTGGGCGATTCGGGTGATGCAATCTTCTACATCTCGCGCGGCCACCATCATCAAATCATTTAACTCATCGACGACAATCAGCACATATGGGATTCGCGAAAACTGTTTGTCTGCTGGCTGACCCGATTCAACCGTCATCTCGCCACGATCGTATGCAGCGTTGTAGCCAGCAATATCACGGAAACCTGCTTCAACCAGAACGTCGTATCGTCGCTCCATTTCTTTTACCGCCCAGCCAAGTGCATTGGCCGCTTTTTTCGGGTTCGTTACCGGGGCGGTCAACAAGTGTGGCAAGCGTGCATACTGCCCCATCTCAACCTGCTTTGGGTCAATGAGAATCAGCTTGACCTGATCTGGCGTCGCGCGCATCAATACCGATGTGATAATGCAGTTAATCGCGCTTGACTTTCCTGCACCTGTAGCGCCTGCAATTAATAAGTGGGGTGTCGTAGAAATATTCAAAAAAACCGAACGACCCGAAATGTCTTTGCCGACCGCGACATCGAGTGGATGATTTGCCGTGCGCGCTTCTTGCGAAACTAGAAGATCTCCGATTGAAACAAGTTCTCTTAGTTCATTTGGTACCTCAATACCGATCGCCGATCGACCAGGTATTGGTGCAAGAATTCGCACATCTGTTGCCGCCATTGTGTAGGCGATATCGCGAGACAACGAAGTAACTTTCGCAACTTTTACTCCATCGCCAAGCGAGAGTTCATAACGAGTAACAGTTGGCCCGCGGGTGTAACCGACGAGCACAGTCTCGACACCATGAGAAGCCAGCGCGGCGACGAGTTGATCACCACGATCTCGAATGGTTTGCTCATTCGCTTTTTTATTACTCGTTAATGAGAGAAATTCTATTTCTGGAAGCGTCCATACGCTTGGTTGCCCAGACGGTCCAAGTGGTATCTCCTGCGACTCACCCTTGACTGGTGTGAGTTTTGCTTTTGCTCGCTCGCCGCGCTTGCGACCGCGTTTTGATTTTGGTTGTTCATCAACTGTTTCTGGTGATACGTCATCTTCGTAATCTTCGTCAACCATGTTTGCATTATCTGGATCTAGCGTAAAGTCGAATAATTGCGCCGACTCGCCATCGACATCGTCAGGATTATCAAAACCTGCGTCAGATCCGATTGCGAATTCTGAATCGCTTTGAAATCTACTTTTTTGTGCAACATAAGAGTTTGCTCCGACGACAGTTCGCCAAATCAAAATACACAACTCAGGAACCGATTTGCCCGTGATCAGCATCATTGCCCCGACGAACAAGATCCCCAACAATGCAGTTGCCCCAGTATCGGAAAATGAACTGGTTATTGGCTCGCTAAATAGCCACCCGATTCCTCCACCAGAATTCTTTGCGGAATCGCTCGAATAGATATGCACGAGACCGAGAAGCACTCCAGAAAGTAACCCCCAGCCAATTGCATTGCGAGATCGATATTGCCAATCTTTGCGAATTGCAAGAGCGATTCCGAGACCAAAACTCAGTGCAGGCAAAAAGTACCGCCCACCACCGATCAAAAACGACAAAGTGCTGTCCAATGCTTTACCAAATGGACCAGCCGACTCTAGATAGACCGACAAGACGAGCAAAACCCCAAATGCAATTAATCCCAGACCAGCAAATTCGTTTGAACGACCTTCAAACAAACCACCAAAAATTGGCGGATGCTCTGACCGATAGCGATACTTCACAGGGTCGTCATCTTGTTCATGTTCTCGATAGGTGCTCAAATGAGACGATGGGCGCGGTGACTTTCGTTTAAACCCAGACGACCCAGATTTAGACTGCGAAGATTTAGCCCGCGAAGATTTAGATTTCGCTGCTTTTGCCACAAATCAACAGTACCAATCGGGCAACTCTCAGTCGGGGACTAACAAACCCGATTACTTGTGCTTGGCCTTTTTGCTCTTCTTGCCCCGTTGCGCTTTTAATGGAACGACAAACTCCGCGGGTATTCGACCATCAAAGTCGAGATTTTTGTCGGTGATTTCGACAACATCGCCATCTTCGCATAACAACACTTTGCTCGGCGCCACGCCCATGATTTTTGCCAACTCGGTATTGGCAACCATATGGCGATACTCACCGTGAATCGGGATGAACCACTCTGGTTCAGTGATGTTCAAATACATTTTCAAATCTTCGGCCTGCGCGTGACCCGTCGCATGCACATCGGCGATACCCGAATGCACGACAGTGGCACCGCGGCGCAACAATGCATCGATGACTTTATTGACATTGTGCTCGTTGCCCGG
>CAMAQQ010000189.1 GCA_945860575.1 Ferrithrix thermotolerans DSM 19514 | reverse complement strand
CAGAATTTGGCGCAATTGTCACACCTGCATACCCGTCAATCAATTACCAAGCAATAGCGAATAGATGTCTGATTGGATCTACCTGTGTGGCACCCGACAAGGGTCAACCTGACGCGCTTGGAGTGGTTAACTCGCTTACCGCCGAGCAGTTTCCTGCGATCGCATTGGTTCAACTTGGTTATAACGACGACCCAAATAGTTTGTCGGGTGAAGTAACACAAATAGTTAATGCGCTAAACGCACGCAATGTGCAACGAATCGTGTTCGTAAATCTTTCGACACGGCGAACATCACAGAACTATGCGCTGTCAAACGCCGCATTCGCCACGGCAGCGGCAACTAATCCGAATGTGTCGGTGCTCGACTGGAACGCAGCGAGCAGTGCCCCATCTCAATCGCGTTGGTTTCGTGATGATGTTCACCTGACTAGTACAGGTCGAACCGAGTTTGCTTTGTTTTTGCGCAACCAACTCGACGCACTACGGGCACAAGGTTTGATAACGGCTAACGCCTCAATTGTTTTGCCACTTGCCGTGCCATTGATAACTGGCAACCGCGGCACGCCTGTTTCATCTTTGCAGAAAGCCCTCAACACAGCGCTTGGACTCAAGAAGAAACAAAAACTTTCTACAGATGGAAACTACGGCAAAGGAACAGCAACTGCCGTAGCGAAATTAGAAGAGATCAATGGTCTGCCAATTGACGGCATCGCTGATGCCGCAGTATTCGCCGCATTGGGTATTGATACAACAACATTTTCGCTGGGCTTGAAATCACGCAATACTTCTGTGGCTGCTGCCCAAACAGCCCTAAGCCGTGTGCTGAATATAAAGATTAAAGCCGATGGAATATTTGGATCTGGAACCGCGAAGCAACTAAAGAAATTTCAAAAAACTGTCGGACTCAAACAAACTGGCGTGATCGACCGGACAACTTGGTTATCACTTCTCGCCGCAAGCGCCGCAGTCGTCAAGACAAAATAATTGAAAATTATTTTGCGAAGCGGGCGTGCCACGAGGCGTCGCTAACCAAGGTCGGGTAAGCCGCTTTATATTCGCGTTTAAGGCGACGGTAGTTAAGTGCAATATCTTTGGTCACCACGCACACCTCGCGCAGTAATCTGAAAAATCGCTTGCTGTCGCGCTCAACTAAAAACCCTTCAGGCAAACGGTCATGACGATACAAAATGCGGTTGTATCGAGTTGCCAGCCCAACGGCGCGTGAGTCAATTGGCGCCGTCTTCAACACATCTCGCCGCAATAGCTTCGGCAAGATATAGCCACCCACAAGGGGAATCGCCAGAGCGAAACCAACCAGTCGAATAGCTTTTGGCCTTGGTTTGGTAATTGAAACCGCGGCCAAGTCAGCCGACAGCGGCGCTGGTTTTTCTTCCGTGACTTTGCGAAGTTCGTCATGCAATGCCGAATGATCCGTGGCCATCAATGCTTCAGGGCCCGCCAAGTACGCGCGCACCCCTCGAATCATGTATTCGACACTGGCATAACGCATCGAAAATAGATTGCGAAAGCACAGTGCAATAAATCGTCGCGCGAGGTGCCACCAATGATGATTTGAAAATACGAGGGTGTCGACTATTGCAAAATTTCGTTTCTCGTAATACAGCGAAGATGGATTGTTCTTCAATCCGAAATCGGCGTGCCAAACAATTACACCGTTCATAGTCACGCTGTGCTTGCCAGTGTGCATCAAACCAAATGCAACGTCGTCGCCACGCACGAAAACCGGAAGCGGATTGTCTCGCGTAATTGAAATTGGAAATGCCGTATACCACCAAGCTGTGTAGGCGAACTTCTTTTCTCGAGCATCACGCAATGCAAGTTTGCGTTCTCGAAGGTCATCTTCACGACCAATCGCCCGCAACGGGTAGAGAGACCTCCAGCGATATTTGGAACCTGCCTCAAACTGCATCCATGCTTGTTCTTCGCTGAGCATTGCACCGTGAACACAAAGTTTTTCGTCGCGGGCAAAAGTGAACAATGCGAATGTTCGTACAAGGGCTTCTGGTTCAAGTGTGATGTCGTCATCCATCAACAACACATGAGTAGACCAGCCTTCGTCGCGCAAATGGATGATCCCACGAGCGAACCCGCCGGCGCCACCCAAGTTCGGGTTTTGCACAACTGCGATCGGCGCATTCGGCGCTGTATCAAAACTTATATTCCGCGCATTGTCTACAACCAAAATTCGCATGTGGTCGTGCAATGAGTCGACACTTTCGACAAGTTGCAAAACTTTGGCCACGGTCGGCTTCACATAATCTTGGCGATTGAAGGTTGTAATCGAAAGACTAAGACGCACCTCGCGAGGTGCGGTCGTTGTCGTTGTCCATTGTCCGCCAGAAACAACAACATCTGATTGCTCTGCACTTACTCTCACGAAATAAGTGCCGATTGATGACTTTGCAAAATCGGGTACTTCTATTGTTGTCTTGCCGCTTGAAGAGATTCCGGCGCTGGCGACAATTTTTTCTTGCAGAGGGAGCCCACGAACTACCGACTTAACACCGACCAACTCAATGCGTCCAGAGCCAGAAGCATGCACGGTCACGCTCAAACAATCAACTGAAGTTAGACGCCTCCAACGTCCAGCGGCGAAAACCCCGAATGAAGTATCGAAACTAATTGCAGCGCCTTTAACCAGCATTGCATTTTCGTTGGCGAAACTCACATCGCCTTGTGAACGCACATAAAGCAGCGGCTCTGTGGTTTCAGCGCGTGGCAATATCAATCGCTGCAACAAAAAACTTGTCATTTCACACCATCGGATCTATCGAAAATTGGGGCAACGGTTTATTGCTTGCTAAACAGTTAAGCATCTCGCGCGAGGCGCCGAGTGCTTCATGGATTGTTACATCCATGTCTAGATAGCGATAGGTGCCGAGTCTGCCCATGAAAGTGACCCCAGTTGCCGTTCTTGCGCGCTGCACATAATTAAGTAACAGTTCTTTTTCTTTTACGCGACGAATCGGATAATACGGCGTATCGCTCTCTCCACACAATCGCGAGTATTCGTGATACACCACGGTGCTGTCGTGACTCTCCCATGGTGCAAAATGTTTGTGCTCGGTGATTCGCGTATGCGGCACATCTACATCGCAATAATTTACAACTGGATATTT
>CAMAQQ010000188.1 GCA_945860575.1 Ferrithrix thermotolerans DSM 19514 | reverse complement strand
GTGGTCACAGAGCGAACGGGGCGGTCGGTTACTTCGGCACCAGGCGTACTGATGCGCGCAAGTGTGAGTGTGTCGGCGGTGACTGCAGGCATGAGTGAATCCTTTATTGACGGACAACTGATTAGTTGCGTACACAATTTTACTCGGTTAACGCAGATCTTGAACTTTCCAGTTGCCTTTGGCGCGAATTATTTCGGGGTCTCCCGTGTAGATTTTCGCGTTGTGGGCGAGTGCAGTTGCCACGCAGAACGCGTCGCCGAGAGCCATTTTGTAGGTTGCCTTAATCTTTGCGGCTGACACCGCTAGATCTTGATTAACTTCGACAAACCGTAACTTTTGTCGAAGTGCGGGCAACACTTGGTTCGAAGCTTTCTCGCCGTGCTTCTTATAAATTATGCAGAGCACCTCGCAAACATTTACAAGACTGATGACTGGACGAGAGGCAATGGCCTTTTCAACGAGTGCAGCCGAAGGTCGATCTTCAAGCCATTCAATTACTGCCCATGAGTCAAGGCAAACGTTCATCGCGATTCTTTGCGTCGGTCGGTCATCAGCATTTCGAGCATTCCTGAGCCTGCAAACAGCCCTCGTAAAGTCTTGGTTGTGTGAACTGATTGAATCAGCACGCCGTTTTCAGAAAGTGAAACTTCTACTTCGTCACCAGGTTCTATACCTAATTCGTCGCGAAACTTTTTCGGAATTACAACTTGGCCTTTGGGTCCGACTTTTTGCGCCACGCCACAATCATAGAGCGACGGTATAACTACTGGTATAACCTTTATCGATGTTGTCATGCACGCATGTGTGCACTTGCGCACTAGTCATGCCACCAAGAGGCGGGTTATTCTCGCGAGATATCGAAACTAGTTATTTGTTGCGAACTCAACAAGCACTGACGCGATAACAGTCTTCTCAATGCTTCTAGTTTCGTAGTATCCACCACTATCACCAGACGAATCGCGAGCGTTCACCTGAAAAGGTCCACTTGACACTGATCGGACCTCGCCAATCTTGCTGCCAACTGCATCGAGCAAAGTTTCAGCGCGCAACTTTGCATCACTCATCGCTTCAGCCAAAAGTTCTGGTCGAAGTGAATCAAGAGCCTCGAGATAATACTCAACATCCGAGTCTATATTGATCCCCATCGCCAGCAGTTCGCCGAGATCTGCTGCTAACGCAGCTACTTTGTCTACATCGTTCATGCGAATTATTACTTGGCGTCTTGCTTCGTAAGACAGAATTCGACCCGTATAGTTTCCGTTTAATTCTTCTTTAATTGAATAACTTGTGATTGAACCAAGCAAGATCGCTTCGTCTTTAACGTTGTTGGATTTCATGAATTTGACGACTAGATCAACGCCATCACTTACGCCGGCGATGGTTTCTGCGGCAGAGTCTGCAGATTGCGAGATGGTGAGGCTCCAAACCGCTCTATCGGCTTTCATATTGCGCTTTGCAGTGCCACGCACGCTCACCGTATCGCTTCCACGTCGCGAGATCCCTTGACCAACATTTTGTAAACCCCAAGCCAAAGCGACTGACAATATGACTATCGAAATTGCCAGTGCAAACCGAGAAGAATTTTTATTGCTGAGCAATGCCACTGCGCTTTTTGTCTCTGATTTATCTTGCTTTATTGGCATCCCCCAACACTACTGACCAAAAAGTCATTAGGTGGTGGCGAGTTGTCGGCGTGCGCGAGCGAAACTAGTTTTTAGCCGGGTATTGACGCCACGCAAACGGCTTGTTGACCGCGACTGCAAGCAAGACGAGCAGCACTGCATTTAGCAAAACTGGTCGCCACAAAAATTCAAAACCAAGATCAGTAACTGCGTCGCCGCCGATTATCGCCGTCAACGCAGTGCCACCACTTGGTGGGTGCATATAACCAAAGCGCGTCATCAGCCCGACGTGCAAGCCGAGCCCAACTGCGATCGCAAGTGGAATGTTGTCGAAAATCTGAGCAGCGGCAACGCCGAAAAACGCCGCAACAACGTGAGCGATCAACACTGCCCCTGGTTGCGCCGCGGGTGCCGATGGCAGTGAGAACAAAATAACTGCAGATGCGCCCATCGAAACTACTAATAAT
This sequence comes from Ferrithrix thermotolerans DSM 19514, assembly GCA_945860575.1. Taxonomy (GTDB): domain Bacteria; phylum Actinomycetota; class Acidimicrobiia; order Acidimicrobiales; family Ilumatobacteraceae; genus BACL27. The sequence continues at coordinate 1,061 of CAMAQQ010000188.1, read as the reverse complement.
GGTGCGACACCACTGAGCAATGCATCAGACACGAGCCAAGTGATCGCTATGCCGAGTGCGGCGCCGAATGTGCCGATCAAAGCATCTTTGTTGTTACTTTTTGGGGAGGGTAAAAGTCTCATATGCCCTGAGCCTAGTTAGGCGCGACCGAATCGCTTCGACTCATCTGCAAATTGTTTGGCTATTTGTGACGTAATTGACGCATTCGTTCTTGAGATCGACTGCACAAAGTCATAACTCGTTATATGGCTTGGCTCAATGCCTTTTCGGGCTCGATCAAAGGCGATGCTTGCCGCGCGTTGCGAGGCAAGTTCAATGTCACCCGGAGTAAAACCTTCAGTCGCTTTGACCAAGTCGTTGATTTTCACCTCTTGCGTGTCAAGTCGAGTCAGAATTTTTGTCCACAGCGCGTGGCGCGCGTCTTCGTCTGGTGGGCCAATTGGTATGACAAGGTCAAACCGACCAGGGCGCAACACTGCAGGGTCGATGTTGCCAACGAAATTGGTCGCACAAACAAGAAGACGCCCGGCAGGCGTGCGAAATGCGGGGATCATTTTGAGCAATTCGTTTACAACACCGCGAGTACTCGGGTTCTCGGTTCGCGCCGTTGAAATTTCGTCAACTTCGTCGATGAACACGACGATGTTTTCAAGTTTGAGCAGTTCGGTGAGTGCGTTGCGAAGCTCAGCAGCAAGAGAATTTTCGCCGCTATCAAGTTTCGACGGCAGCAACTCAACAAATGGCCAACCAAGTCGTCCAGCGATAGCACGCGCGAAAGTTGTTTTGCCCGTTCCGGGTGGTCCAAAGAGCATCACTGCAGACGGCGCATTCACGCCGATTTTCGCCGCCAATTCTGGGTCGGCAAGCGGGGCAATGATTCGATTTTCGATCAGAGTTTTTTCGGCTTCCATGCCAGCGACGCGATCCCACAATGCTGCGTCGCAAAGTTCGCCGCCCCACTGATCGACCACACGCATCGCCGATGGTTCGATCGGTTCTGACTTTTCATAGAGCACGAGGCCATGTATCGGATTAAAACCACGATTAACTAACGCAGTTTG
>CAMAQQ010000187.1 GCA_945860575.1 Ferrithrix thermotolerans DSM 19514 | reverse complement strand
CCTGGCGTACAAAAACCACACTGCACGCCTCCTTCGGTGATGAACGCATCTTGAACTTCGGTGAGTGTGCCATCTGGTGCGAGGCCTTCGATCGTCTTGATGTCGGCATCGACAGCAGTTGCGGCCATAACTAGACACGAACAAACAGCCTGACCATCCATGATTACAGTGCAACTGCCACATTCACCTTGCTCGCATGCACCTTTCGAACCTGGAAGTCCAAGTCGTTCACGAAGAACATAGAGCAGACTTTCTCCAACCCAGGCGTCACGCACTTCGTGATTCTTGCCATTGACTCTTAGATTGTAAATCTCGGTATTTGGCGTCATTTTGTATTCGCTCTCAGTAATAAACGACGAGACAGAGTCGCAACAGCGTGGCGACGATAAGCCGCTGTACTTCGATGATCATCAATTGGTTTAGATTCATTGGCAATACGGTCACCGAACTCTTTCAGTAAGTTTGTGGAAATACTAGAAATAGTTCTCAAATCAACTTGGTTTGCCAACCATTGCTCTGTTTCACGACAGCGAATGATCGTCGGACCGACGGCTCCAAGTGCGACCTTAATCGAACCAAGACTACGATCAACGACCAAACAGCACGAGGCGACTGAAATGACCATCGCGTTGCGTACACCAACTTTTGAGTATCCCTGCCAGCCGTTGATGATTGGTAAGGTCACAGAGATAATCAATTCTCCTGGTTGCCGTGCGTTTCTTTTTACGCCGAGCATGAAATCATGAATAACAACATCACGAGATGAGGTTTCTGTTCGCAAATTGACAACAGCATCCAGTGCACTGAGCACTGGCAATGCATCGCCAGCAGGCGAGCAAGTCCCAAGATTTCCACCAATTGAACCCGCGGCGCGAATTTGGGGAGAGCCAACCGTACGAGCGGCCTGGGCTAAAGCCGGCAATAATTCGGCGATCTCGCCGTGCTCCATTTTTTGATACGGCATGCCCGACCCAACAATGACATTTGACCTGTCAGTTGAAAACGAGTATCCGCGAATTTCTTCTACACGGCGTAGCGCGATGACATCTGTTGGTTTTCGGTGATTGAAATTGATCTCAACCATCAAATCGGTGCCTCCCTGAATAATCTGAGCGTCTGGGTTGGCACTGCTACAAACGAGTGCTTCACGCAAAGTATGTGGGACCACTACCGTCATGAAACTCCATCCCAATTTGAGAAAGCATCAATCATCGCTTTGACATCTCCAAGCGGGTACAAAATCGGGCAGGTCGCACCATTTTTAAGATAATGAGTCACGCGTTGTCTCGCCTCGGCTGGGGTACCGCTTGCGGTAAGCATTTGCACAATTTCATCGGGCACATGTTTTGAAGCATCAACAACTTGTTCGTGTGTTGCTGGCCAAGTTAAGACTGAACCAACTTTGTCAAGAATTGACTGCGGCACTCCAGAAGCCTTCATGATGTGTGGTTGTTGACCAAGATATTGAGTCACCATTTGTCGTGCCATGTCAAGAGCGGTCTTTCGATCTTCGTGCACACTGCAGACAACAAGTTGTGGTCGATCAATTGAGTCAACAGAGCGACCTGCGCGATCGGCGCCTATCGTTAGTGCTTCCATTGCTTTTTGATTGTATTCAGGTGAAACTAAATAGTTAAGAACTACACCATCGGCAATTTCCCCAGTCAACTCCATCATTTGCATACCAGTAGCACCGATATATATCGGCACATCTTTCGGACGACGGTCTTGATAGACGTAATCAAGTTCAACACCGTCAAGGTGTACGAACTCGCCACTAAAAGTGACCGTCTCGTTGTTCAAAAGTGCGCGTACAGATGTGACTATTTCACGCATCGCTCGAAGCGGTTTGGCGCGAGAGATACCAACTTTCTGCGCCAACGGATCCCACCAAGCACCAATGCCGAGAATTACCCGACCAGGTGCCAAGTCGTCAAGGGTTGAAAATGTTGCTGCAAGGCGAGCGGGGTTACGACTCCAACAGTCAACGACGCCTGAGCCAACCTTGAGAGTTTTCGTTACCGATGCAAAAGCCGCCATCGGCACGGTCGCTTCGCGAACAAGTCGACTTTCTGCCTGCCATACGGCCTCAAAACCTTTGTTTTCGGCATATTTTGAAAACTCCATGCCTTCAGAGATTCGATGAGCGTCTTGTAGATATAGCGCAACTCGTGCTGATTTCGTGCTTGCCGTTTGATTCATTAACTTGCCAACCTTTCATGTAGGCGCACCGCTTGCTCTGCAGCTTTAGCTCTGACTTCATTGATGTCTACTCGCGTCGGCAGACCAGATGTTAAAACTTTCTCACCGTCAATTTCGACATCTGTCACGGCAAGTCCTGGTGTGAAGGCGACATGCCATGGGCTATCAACATGGTCATAGTTAAACGTGACTGTGTCGGCTTTAGCTTCAGGAAATAAATCGTAACTATTTTCGATCCACGACCAAACTGTGTCTGGTGTCTCGGTGACGTCGAATTCACGCAATCGAACGTATGCCAATCGTGCTTCCTCAAGTATGTCTGCACCAATGCCGTCGGTGCCAAGCAAAATCGTATTTTGAAGGGTGCTCGGTCTGGCATAACCAACCGCGTTGTTCATATTTGATCTGGGATTATGCACGATGTATCCAGAAAGTTCGCGGTCTAGGTGTACTGCATGAATCAAAAGCCAATTGTCTTTGCTCAGGTTTTCAAGTCGCGCGCCCGCATGTGAGTCGTCGAGTCCTTCGGCCACATGAATGTGTACACCGGTTTTATGTTTCGCCGCCAATTCACTGGCCGCATTTAATGTCTCATCGCTGCAGGTAAAAGCAGCGTGGGCACCAACCATTCCGCGACCACCATCGGATAGATAGCGATCACATTCAGTAAGTCCACGCTTTGCGGCTTGGGTCATTTTTGAGATTGGTGAGACCTTTGAGTGCAAATTGCCACCGTCATCCCATCTATCTGTGACGCCATAACAAGCATTGACGCGCACACCAACTGTCTTGCATGCACGAGCAATGGTCGAAAGTGAGCCTTCGATACAGTTTGGCGACTCGTGGTGATCAATGATGCATGTGGTGCCATTCATTAACGCTTCTGTGGCCCCGAGCATCGCCGACCAATAAATCATCTCGTCATCAAGCGCCGCATCAAGTCGCCACCAAACTTGTTGCAAAATCTCTAA
>CAMAQQ010000186.1 GCA_945860575.1 Ferrithrix thermotolerans DSM 19514 | reverse complement strand
GGAATGCGTCCACTTATGTTGCGCAAAGAGATTGACGGATTTGTTGCTGATCGTCTAATGGAGGCAATGTGGCGCGAAGCACTTTGGCTGATAAATGACGGTGTCGCTACAGCCGAAGAAATTGATGATGCAATTCGTTTTGGTGCAGGTCTGCGTTGGTCGTTTATGGGAACTTTTTTGGTGTATCGCATTGCAGGTGGCGAAGCAGGCATGCGACATTTCATGGCACAATTTGGGCCAACTCTGAAGTGGCCGTGGACAAAATTGATGAATGTGCCAGAACTTGACGATGTTCTGCTCGAGAAGATTGTTTCGCAATCCGATGCCCAAGCCGGGACTCGCACAATTCGTGAACTTGAAGTTCTACGAGATGACTGTCTAGTCGCCGTCATGCAAGGTTTAAAGCAGGTCGGCTTCGGTGCTGGCGAAACTCTGGCGGCTTACGAGAGAAAACTTTTCAGCGGTGCGACGCTTGCGCCCGCAAATATCAACAATCCGATTGAAGTGCAACGACGACGCATCACTGCCGACTGGGCAGATTACAACGGCCACACAAATGACAGCCGATATATGCAGCTTTCAAGCGAGGCGTTGGACGTCTTCTTTAGATCAATTGGATTCTCTAATGATTATCTCGCTACCGGCCGATCGTTATACACACTTGAGAGCCACATTAGATACTTGAACGAAAGCAAAGTTGGTGACGAGATCGTTGTGACGGCTCAAGTAATTTCACTGGATGACAAAAAGATTCACATGCACTCGGTGATGTCACAGACTGACGGCACAGTCGTTGCGACCGGCGAGCATATCTATTTACATGTGGATACGAATCTCAAAAAAGCGTGCGCAATTGGTTCAGAATTACTGGTTTTACTAAAACCAATCGCTGAGGCTCACTCAAATTTGCCTAAGCCCGATGGAGTAGGACGATTCGTAGGTCAAAGCGTTAAATGACCGAACCTTTGAGACAGCAAGTCAGCGCCTGGCAAGTCGGCGATGTGATTAGTGCTCCTCTTGATGTTTATCGCTCTCAAGTAATTCAAGAATGGGTTGATTACAACAGTCACATGACAGAGGCCGCTTACTTGACGGTTTTTGGATGGGCATCAGATGTTTTGTTTCAATTCATCGGGGTTGATGATGCATACCGTGCGGCCGGAAGTTCGTTTTACACTGTTGAGACTCACATAATTTATGAGCGAGAAGCCGCACTAAACGATTCACTGAAAGTCAGCACCCAAATACTTGACTTTGACGCAAAACGATTGCACTTCAACCACCAAATGTTCAACCTTAATACTGGTCAAAGACTTTCAACTTGTGAGCAAATGCTTGTGCATGTCGATTCATTGGCCGCCAAAGCATCGGAGATTAAACCACCAGTGGTCCTTGCCCTAAGTGCGATTCTCTCTAGTCACCGAGAACTTGCCACCCCGGCTGAAATTGGCCGAACTATGAAAATTATCCATAAGACCTGAGAGAATGGACTATGGACTTTCGACTGACTCAAGAACAAGAAATGATTGTTGATACCACCCGAACATTCACAGAGCGAGAGTTGATTCCGCATGAAGAACAAGTTGAGCGCGAGGGTCAAGTTTCGCCTGACCTCGTCAAACAAATCAAACAACGTTCAATTGACGCAGGACTTTATGCATGCAATATGCCAACCGAACTTGGCGGTGGTGGGCTCAACTCATTTGATACGACACTCGTGGATCGTGAGTTCGGAGTCACCTCATATGCGTTGCACTATGTAGTGGCGCGGCCAAGCAATATTTTGCGCGCCTGCAAAGATCAACAAGTAGCCGAATACCTCATCCCCACTATTACTGGCGAACGGGTTGAATGTCTTGCGATGTCAGAACCCGATGCGGGCTCAGATGTACGCGGAATGAAATGTACCGCAACACAAGACGGCAAAGATTGGATCATCAACGGCACCAAACATTTCATTTCGCACGCCGACATGGCTGACTATGTGATTTTATTTGCGGCCAGTGGCGAAGAAAAAACGTCGAAAGGAATCAAGAAGAAAATAACCGGATTTCTCGTCGACTTTGAGACGAAGGGCTGCGAACGAATCAAGGGCTATAACTGTGTTTCAAACAATGGATATCACAACATGATTATCAATTTTGATAACTGTCGTGTGCCAGGCGCAAATGTATTGGGCGAACTTCACAACGGATTTGATGCGGCTAATGAATGGCTAGGTGCCACTCGGTTGCAAGTTGCTGCTGTCTGTGTTGGTCGCGCGCGCCGCGCTCTCAAACTCGCCGTTGAATGGGCTGCCACTCGCGAACAATTCGGTCAGCAAATTGGCAAGTTTCAAGGTGTTTCGTTCAAGTTGGCTGATATGCAAATTCAACTTGACGCCGCAGAATTACTGACCTTGCGCGCTGCATTTAATGATGCCGCCGGAAATTTCAGCGATACCGAAGTTGCAATGGCGAAAGTTTTCTCAAGCGAGATGTGTCAGTTTGTAACCGATGAAGCGATACAAATTTTTGGTGGCATGGGATTGATGGATGAACTCCCATTAGAACGCATGTGGCGTGACACTCGCGTGGATCGCATCTGGGACGGCACGAGCGAGATTCAACGACACATCATTTCGCGCGCTTTGTTGCGTCCTCATGGCGGCTGAACAATTGCTTACAAAAACGCTTAATCCGCGTTCAATTGCGCTATTCGGCACTGGTCCAGCGCAGAGTGTGATCGAGCAGTGCCAAAAACTGGGTTTCAAAGGTGAACTTTGGCCGATTCACCCAAGTCGTGACTCTTTGGCTGGTGTGAAATGTTTTAAGTCTGTGGCTGATTTGCCGCAGGCTCCCGATGTGGCGTTCGTTGCAGTCAATCGTCATGCGACGATTGATGTGGTCTCGCAACTATCAAAAATGGGCGCAGGTGGCGCTGTTTGTTATGCGTCGGGATTTGCTGAATCTGGCGAACATGCGGGCATTGACGGACTTGCACTCCAGCAGCAACTCGTAGCGGCGGCCAAACAAATGCCAATTCTCGGTCCGAACTGTTATGGCTATATCAATGCACTAGATGGGGTCGCGCTATGGCCCGACCAACACGGCTGCACGCGTCTTGACTCTGGCGTGGCGATCGTCAGTCAAAGCGGAAACGTTGGACTGAATATTACTTTACAACAGCGAAGTCTC
>CAMAQQ010000185.1 GCA_945860575.1 Ferrithrix thermotolerans DSM 19514 | reverse complement strand
TGGTCGACAATATTTCTGGAATCTCAATTATGGGTGGTGGCAGGTTCGGCAATCGCACGGCGACTGCAGAATTCAATATTTGGTGCGACCCAGAGGCTGCTGCTGCGGTTTTTGATTCGGGTGCGAAAATTGTGATGAGCGGTTTGCATTTAACGCATCAGATCATGGCGACGCCCGCACGAATCGAGATGGTGCGAAGCGCACACGCAGTTGTTGGCCCGAAGTTGGCGGGACTGCTTGAATTTTTCAGCAAGATGTATAAATCGTTGCATGACGATTTTGATGGTGCGCCGTTGCACGATGTCTGCGCCGTGCTGGCTCTAACTCATCCTCAGTTGTTTACTTCAAAACAAACCCATGTTGTTGTCGAACTTGACGGTAGTCATACTCGCGGAATGACGGTAATTGATGACCGGCATGTGAAGTCTCGGGAAAAAGCCAACACACAAGTGCTTGAAACAATCGACGCAGACGCAGCCTTCGCCGTCATTGTTGACGCAATTCGCGCCTGCCCCGCAAGGTAAATCCGCGCAACAAATGGAGTCGCCAAATTCGGCGCGTTTCGTGGTGTTATCTCGGCAACAATGAAAGGGTGGCAGATCCGGTTGGTTTAGTAGCACAACGCATTGCGGTTGCGTTCGCCAAAGTTGGTGGACAAAAAGCCGTCGGCATCGACACAGCAGTGCGCCAAAGTGACCGCGCTGATGCGCAAGTTAATGGCTCACTGGCACTCGCCAAGGTGATGGGTGCAACGCCGCGAGATATTGCGGTCAAAGTTCTTGAAGTTGCAGAGTTGCAAGATATTTGTAGTTCAACAGAAGTTGCGGGGCCTGGCTTTATCAACCTCACTTTCGCTAATGAATTCTTAGCCCGCGAACTAGTCGTCGCAAGCGGCAGCGAGAAACTCGGCGTGGCTAGCACGCCAACATCGCGTCGCGTCGTGATTGATTATTCGGCGCCCAATGTTGCCAAAGAAATGCATGTCGGTCATTTGCGTTCGACAGTTATCGGCGACGCGCTCGTGCGAATGCTGATGTTCGTGGGCAACACGGTCGTTCGCGAGAACCATGTTGGCGACTGGGGCACACCATTTGGCATGTTGATTGAGCACCTCATTGATTCTGGCGAAGTAAACGCTGCTAAAGAACTTTCAATCGGAGACTTAGATTCGTTTTATCGCAGTGCGCGAAAAAAGTTTGATGAATCCGAAGAGTTTCAAAAGCGTGCACGCACTCGGGTTGTTGCGCTGCAGGGTGGCGACGCTGAGACCCTTCGACTCTGGAAACTTTTAGTTGCAGAAAGCACCAGATATTTTCAAACTATTTACGAAACTCTCGGTGTGCTGTTGCAAGATTCAGATGTGATGGGTGAGAGTGCATATAACTCGTTGTTGCCAAAAGTTGTCGAGCGACTCGGTAAATTAAAAATGTTGACAACCAGCGATGGCGCAGATGTCGTGTTTCCCGATGGTTTTACAAACCGCGAGAATCAACCGTTGCCGCTGATTATCCGCAAGACAGACGGCGGTTACAACTACGCGACGAGTGATCTTGCATGTGTAATTGATCGCGTTGAAAGACTCGGCGCATCGTTGTTGCTTTATGTCGTGGGTGCACCGCAGGCGCAGCATTTGCAGATGGTGTCAGCAGTTGCCAAACAAGCCGGCTGGTTGCAGGCACCGCGAGAAATGGTTCATGTTGCTTTCGGCAATGTGTTGGGTGCCGATCGTAAAATGTTGAAGACTCGTAGTGGTGACACGATCAAACTTGATGCGTTGCTAACTGAGGCTGTTGAACGCGCCGCGGCAGCAGTTGCGCAAAAAAATCCAGAACTGTCGGCTGACAAACAAAGCGAAATTTCTCGCATCGTCGGCATCGGTGCAGTTAAATACGCCGATCTTTCGACCGACAGAATCAAGGACTACACATTTGATTGGGATCGAATGCTTTCGTTTGATGGCAACACTTCGCCATACTTGCAGTATGCCCACGCACGAATTTGCAGTATCTTTCGTCGCGCAAATATTGAGCGTCAGAGCGTGCGCAATGTGACGCCAATAATTGAGCACACAGCCGAGCGAGAACTCGCAATGCGAGTATTGCAATTTGATTCTGCATTTTGGGACACACTAGATAAATACAGCCCGCATCGATTGTGTACATATCTCTACGACTTGGCGTCGTGTTTTTCTTCGTTCTATGAGCAGTGCTCGGTGCTTAAAGCGGACACCGACGACCAGCGCAACAGCCGTTTGATGCTTTGTGATCTCACCGCACGGGTGATGCAGGCAGGTCTTGGTGTGCTTGGCATTGAAGCCCCGGAGCAAATGTGAGTCGCATCGCCAAACATTTATTGCCAGACACGGCAGTTGAAAATAAATTGGGCCGTCTCGAAGTTGGTGGCTGTGATCTTGTTGAACTCGCCGAGAAGTTTGGTACTCCCGTTTTCGTATACGACGAAGAGCATCTTCGCGCTAGATGCCGAGAGGCGGTAGAAGTTTTTGGCAGAAACCAGGTCGTCTATGCGACGAAAGCATTTTTGTGCGGGGCAATGGCTCGTTTGGCGCATGACGAGGGTTTGCTGCTTGACGTCGCAACTGGCGGCGAATTATTCGTCGCCTTGCATGCTGGTGTGCCGGGTTCTGCTTGCGTTTTGCACGGCAACAACAAAAGCCTCGAAGAGCTCAAGATGGCACTTGATGCCAAAGTTCACCACATCGTTGTCGACAACTTTGACGAACTAGATCGTCTTGATGCGTTGCATCGACAAGGTTTCGCTCGGGCACGAATTCAATTGCGAATTACGCCAGGTGTGGCGGTGCACACCCACGAGTTTGTCTCAACGGGCCAAGATGACTCAAAGTTTGGTTTCAATTTACGCAATGGCGATGCGCAGCGCGCTGTTGATCGCGTGCGGTCGTCGGTGAGCGTTGAATTTGTCGGCATTCATTGTCATATTGGTTCAAATGTTTTTGCCGCTGAGAACTTTGAGCAGGCCGCAGAAATAATGGTCAACTTTGCCAATCAGTTAGAAGTAGCCGAACTAACTTTGGGTGGCGGTCTTGGTGTTGCATATGTCGAGAGCGAGCACGCACCGACGATCACTCAATGGGCAAAAGCACTTGTGCCAGCTACGGCAAAGTTGCGTGCGGGTACAAAAGTTTTTGTCGAGCCCGGTCGTGCCATAGTTGCATCTGCTGCCGTGACTATGTATCGCATCGG
>CAMAQQ010000184.1 GCA_945860575.1 Ferrithrix thermotolerans DSM 19514 | reverse complement strand
GGCATCGTATTGGTAGACGGTCTTGACATTCAAGACAACTTGCGAAATTGGCAAAACCAAATTGGCTATGTGCCACAAACTATTTATCTCACAGACGACACCTTGCGTCGCAATGTCGCGTTTGGTTTGGGTGACGAGAACATCGACGAGCAAGCAGTTGCCAGCGCGATTCGGCTTGCGCAACTTGAAGAATTCGTGGCGTCGTTGCCAGACAAACTTGGCACGGTTGTCGGCGAGCGCGGGGTTCGACTTTCTGGTGGACAGCGTCAACGAATCGGAATCGCACGAGCGCTCTATCACAACCCAAGCGTCTTGGTCCTCGACGAAGCGACCAGTTCTTTAGACACGCCAACCGAACACGGAGTGATGCAAGCGGTGCAGGCACTGCAAGGTTCAAAAACGGTGATCATCGTGGCTCACCGATTGAGCACGGTCGAATATTGCGATCGTCTGTATCGAATTGAAGATTCGCGTATGACCGAACAGGGCACTTTCGACGAAGTCGTTAAGCGCGCCGCGCTCAAGAAATGAGCCAAGCGATGCGAGATTCGCAACTTGATGTTGTAATTGTTGGTGGTGGAATAGTCGGCCTTTCAACCGCGTACTCGTTGCTCACAAATAATCCAGCCTTGAAATTAGTTGTTCTAGAAAAAGAAGCATCACTTGGCGCGCACCAAACAGGGCATAACAGCGGAGTTATTCATTCTGGTCTGTACTACAAACCCGGCTCGTTGAAGGCGAAAAACTGCATTGATGGATATGCGAAACTGCTTCAATTTTGTCGTGAGCATGATGTCCCCCATGAAATTTGCGGAAAAATTGTCGTCGCTTTATCTGAGCAAGAGCGTTCACAACTTGAAATGCTTCGCCAGCGTGGCGAGCAAAATGGCTTAACTGGTATCCATCGGTTAAGTAAAACAGAAATAATTGAAATAGAACCGCACTGCACCGGCATTGACGGCCTGTTTGTCCCACAAACAGGCATCGTCGACTACTCCGCGGTCGTGATGCGACTTGCTGAGCGAATTCAAAACTTTGGTGGGGAGATTCTTACAAGTAGTGAAGTTATTGAAATTAAAGAATCATCAAATACGGTTCTGGTTTGTACGAAGCAGCAGCAATTTACAACGCGAGTGTTGATAACTTGCGGTGGATTGCAATCTGATCGACTCGCGATGCAAACTCAACCCGATCTTGATTTAAGAATTATTCCGTTTCGTGGCGAATATTTTGAATTAAAAGAATCTGCAAAACATCTCGTTCGTAATTTGATTTACCCTGTGCCAGACCCGAATTTCCCTTTTTTGGGTGTGCACTTCACAAGACGCATTGATGGCACTATCGAGTGCGGCCCAAATGCAGTTTTGGCTTTTGCGCGTGAGGGCTATCGCAAGACGGATATTTCAATTCGTGAATTCACACAAACTTTGGCATGGCCAGGTTTTCGAAAGATTGCTCTCAAATATTGGCGCACAGGTCTCGGCGAATATCATCGCTCGTTCAGCAAAAGTGCGTTTGTCAGTGCATTGCAAAAACTAGTGCCAGAAATCACTGCGAATGATCTGCAACCCACTGGTGCCGGTGTTCGAGCCCAAGCCTGTAGTCGTGCTGGAAGTTTGTTGGATGATTTTGAAATTCGACAAATAGGTCGAGTGGTGCATGTTTGCAATGCTCCATCTCCTGCGGCGACTGCATCTCTCGCAATTGGCGACGCGATCGCATCTCGGGTGTCGGCAATCGTAGAGTAAGATTAAGAGACTTAATTTTGAACGGGTAACAAATATGCAACAACACATCACTGACTATTCGGCGCGCCTCGCAGGTGCATTAACGCTTCCGGCAATCAACAAGGTTCCTGATCTTGCAGCAGCGTTCAAGCAAGCATGGGATACGAAAAAGACTATTTATCTGTGTGGCAACGGTGGAAGCGCCGGCAATGCAATCCACTTGGCTAATGACTTCATCTACGGAGCAGGTTTAACGCGTGGTATTGGTTTGCGGATCGAATCTCTCGCCGCAAATTCGGCGGTATTGACATGCCTTGCCAACGACATCGGATATGAAGAGGTTTACGCCGAACAACTTCGCGTTAAGGCCAACTCAGGCGATGTGTTACTAGTTTTTTCTGGCAGTGGTAACTCGCCGAATATTGTTCGCGCTCTTGAAATGGGCAACAAACTTGGAATGGAAACCTTCGCAATTCTTGGATTTTCAGGCGGAAAGTGCAAAGACATCGCTAAACACCCGTTGCATTTTGCAATTGATGACATGCAGATCGCCGAAGACTTGCAGTTGATTATTGGTCACATGATCATGCAGTGGCTTTACGATAGTGAAAACAGCGCCAAGTAGATAGTCAAGATTTATTATGACGACTGCAATAGTTACTGGTGGCGCGGGCTTCATAGGTAGCCACCTGGTGGATGCTTTACTCGCCGAAAATATATCGGTTCAGGTAATTGACAATTATTCAACTGGTCGGCCGGAAAATCTTGCACACGTTGCCGGACAAGTTGAGTTGGTCGAAGCCGACTTTGCAAAGTCGGGTAGTTGGCAGAAACTTTTTCAAGATGTCGATTGGGTGTTTCACCTCGGCGCACTTGCCGACATCGTGCCGAGTATTCAACGACCCGCCGATTATTTTCAGGCGAATGTCGACGGCACATTCAATGTTTTAGAAGCGGCGAAAAATGCCGGAGTCAAGCGATTTGTTTACGCTGCGTCGTCTTCGTGCTACGGAATCCCAGAAAAATATCCGACTTCAGAAGCCGCCAAGATTTCGCCTCAATACCCGTATGCACTAACAAAACGACTTGGTGAAGAGTTGGTGATGCACTGGGCGCAGTTATATAACTTGCCGGCAATCGCGCTGAGACTATTTAATGTCTACGGTCCGCGGTCACGAACTTCTGGCACATATGGCGCCGTTTTAGGTGTATTTCTTGCGCAAAAATTAGCGAACAAACCTTTCACCGTTGTTGGCGACGGCACACAAACGAGAGATTTCACCTATGTAACCGATGTTGCAAACGCATTTTTGACGGCAGCGCAGAGTTCGGTTTGTGAAGAGATTTTTAATGTCGGTAGCGGCGAAACAGTTTCTGTGAACCGTCTGGTTGAACTGCTTGGTGGAGAAGTTACATATATCCCGAAGCGTCCTGGTGAGCCAGATTGCACCTACGCCGACATCACGAAGATTCGCCGAGATTTGAAATGGCAACC
>CAMAQQ010000183.1 GCA_945860575.1 Ferrithrix thermotolerans DSM 19514 | reverse complement strand
GCGCCATAAGTCGCCGCACAAATAGTGTGCAGAATTTCTGGTGCACCAAGTCGTGCAAACAAATGAGGTGTTAAATATTTTGCCTCAAGTTTTCCAGACGATGAGTTATATAGATACGGCAACACCGAGTCAACGCCGTAATCGCGAATCGCGTCAGTTATTTTTGTAGCGACTAAATCAAGTGCTTCGTCCCATGTTGCTTGGCGAAACTCTCCACTACCCTTAGCGCCGACTCGAATTAACGGCGTCATTATTCGCTCTGGCGAATAAACTCGAGCGGCGTGGTGCTTAACTTTTTTGCAAATCCAACCGTCAGTTAGTGGATTCGATTGATCATCAATTGGCGCGGCATCAATTTTTGTAATTCGACCAAGTGTCAGGGTCACTTCAAGTGAGCATGTATCCGGACAATCAAGCGGACAAGCGGTTCGAGCCAAAATTTTATCCGCGACGTTCTCCATCGCTCCATTATCGCACGACTTTAGGTCGCACGAATTAGTTATTGGCTAGTTGACTTTTCTGTTGAAAGCTCGTCAAAAGTGTCGATGTTACGAAGTTGCTTAAATTTGTACCAAAAAATGCCGACAATACCGAGAGTCGCAATGCCTCCGCCAACAACGGTCGATTTCACCCCGACAAGTTGCGATACGGCACCAGACTCAAAAGCGCCGAGTTCATTTGTGGCACCAATAAATACATTTTCAACAGCCGATACTCGGCCCCGCTTGTCGTCTGGCGTTACCAGTGGCACGATTGCGCCTCGCACAAACACACTGATCATGTCGCCGGCACTGAGAATCATCACTGCAAAAAATGCCACCCAGTAGTTGTGGGTTAACCCAAGCACGATCGTTCCAGCACCAAACACGCCGACTGCTATCAGCATCGCTCGACCAACATGGCGCCGAATTGGTTTAAATGCCAACAACGCAGCCGTGCTTGCCGCACCAATACCTGCTGCGGCACGTAACCATCCGTACGCGACGTCGCCAACGAGTAGTTGATCTTTTGCAATCACAGGCAACAGCGCAATCGCACCACCAAATAAAACTGCAAACAGATCAAGCGAAATCGCCGCCAGCAAAATTGGCGTGCGTTTAATAAATCGCAAACCTTCCATCGCCGAATGCAATGTCGGCTTCTCAGTCTTTGCAGGTTGATCTGAGATTATTTTCAATTTGATCCGCGAGACAAGTATTATTCCGAGCGCAATCAAACCTGCAGCGGTGGCATAAGCAATCCACGGTGCTGCCGCATAAAGAAACCCAGACATCGCTGGGCCAATAATCATCGCACCTGTCCAAACTGTTGAATACATCGCCACCATTTGAGGTAAACCATGCTCGGGTGCGATCATCGGACCAATTGATCGCATCGCCGGTGAAACAAACGCTCGTGACGTGCCATAAAAAAACGCAATAATAAAAATCGGTAACACATTTGTTGGATTAGACAGCGAATAAGCCACGAGCGCCAACGAACATGCAAGTTCGCCAACCATCGCCACCACCGCGACACGGCGACGGTTATATCTATCGGCAACACTGCCAGTAACAAAAACCAATAATGCGATCGGCAAAAACTCAGCGAGGCCCAACCAGCCGATATCGAGTTCGCGACCAGTGATGTCGTAAATATGCTTGCCGAGTGTCGCGGCTTGCAACATCAGACCTATATATAGAGCCGAGTTCGCAATAATAAATGACTTGACTGCTGGTGATTGAAAAACCTCGCGAGCCGAAAGTTTGACTTCACGGTTTGGTTCTGGCGTATTCACTGCGCCATAACGATACTTGCTTTTGCGCGTTTAGATACATATATATAGTCTGAGTTCATGGCGCTTTCACCACTTGCACAACAAACTCGATTTATTGATGGCCTCGGCCAAGCAGAACTAGTTAGTTCTGGCAAAGTTTCAGCACTCGAACTTCTTGAAGCGGCAATTGAACGAACCGCCGCATTCAATCCACCGATTAACGCAATCAACATCACATGGTTTGAACATGCTCGCGAATTAGCGAAGAATTTCAAAGCGAATTCGAAGCATAAGTTTGGTGGTGTGCCATTTATTTTAAAAGATCTCGGCAGCCCATATGCGGGGCAACATATGTCAAATGGCAATATCGCACTCAAGAATGCAAAATATATTGCGCCGACGAACTCGGTTCTTGTTCAACGATTTATTGACACGGGTTTAATTACTTTTGGTCGCTCTAACACTCCAGAATTCGGAAGTGTGCCAGTCACCGAGCCGCTTGCGTGGGGGCCGACTCGAAATCCGTATGATCTTTCGAAATCACCAGGTGGTTCAAGTGGTGGCAGCGCTGCAGCAGTCGCAGCCGGAATTATTCCGATGGCTCACGCCAGCGATGGTGGCGGCAGTATTCGCGTGCCGGCTTCGTGTTGTGGCCTTGTTGGTTTAAAAACTTCGCAAGGACGAATCTCTCTCGCACCATTTGGTGATGAAGCAAACTTCAGTGTGCACTTTGCCGTGACCAGGACTGTTCGTGACACGGCTGCGCTACTCGACGCCACGCATGGCCCAGGCATCGGTGACCGTGTTATCGCCGCAGCGCCGACAAGACCTTACATGCAAGAAGTTGGCGCAGACCCGGGCAAACTTCGCATCGGTTTTCTTGATCATCATCCAGTTGGTGGACAAATGGATAGCGAATGTTCTAAAGCAGTCCAAGACACTTGCAAACTTCTTGAGTCTCTTGGGCATCATGTCGAGAGTTCATGGCCCAAAGCACTTGAGCAAGCAGACTTCGCAGGAAAGTTCACTGCGATGTGGTCTACAAACATGTCGATCGCTCGAGATCTTTTGGGTCAAATGCTCGGGCGCGAAGTTGTCAAAGACGACATCGAATTCATGAACTGGGCAATGGCAGAATTCGCCGGCACAAAGACCGCAACTGATTACGCCAGATCAGTTGTTGCAGCGGTGAACTATCGCAGGCTGGTTCAACAGTGGTGGGCAGATGGTTGGGATCTTTTGGTTACGTCAACAATGGCGCGACTACCGATGCCCCTTGGCACGATCAAAAACGAGCCAGAAAATCAAATGAACTCGCTACGAATTGCTGGCGAATGGATTCCTTCTACACCGCCGTTTAATACGACTGGTCAACCAGCAATCAACGTTCCATTGCAATGGACACCTGAAGGTATTCCCGTTGGCATTCAAATTGTTGCCGCTTACGGACGTGAAGATTTATTGATTCGTGTTGCATCACAACTTGAGACTGC
>CAMAQQ010000182.1 GCA_945860575.1 Ferrithrix thermotolerans DSM 19514 | reverse complement strand
TCTCGACGACTGACGCCCAGACTCCAAAGGGTTTGTTGCATGTTGGTCGCGTTATGCGACCTCACGGAGTTCGTGGCGATGTCTACGTCTCTTTTTTTACTGACCGCCCAGAACGCACCAAAGCTGGGGCACGCTTTTGGCTTCAAAACAATTGGATCACTGTATCTAGCGCCCGACGTCAGCCAAGCAGTTGGCTGATGCACTTTGCGGGCATTGATGATCGAAATGCGGCAGAGAGAATTGCTAAATCAGATTTATATGGTGAGCCAATCGAAGACCAATCGGTGATGTGGGTGCACGAATTGATTGGCGCACAAGTCGTTGATGTTTCGGGCGTGCGTTATGGCAAGTGTGTTGCGGTTGTTGATAATCCTGCACATTCGCTGCTCGAACTCGAGTCGGGGGCACTTGTGCCCGTGGTGTTTATCACCGAGCGGTCAAAAGAGAAAATTACGATCAATCCACCCGAAGGACTATTCGATCTAGCCGGTGAACTAAACGACGAACTAGCCGGTGATTTTGATGCGGATAAGCCATGACTAGTGGTGTGCCATTTCGAATTGATGTCTTTACGATTTTTCCAAAACTTGTGGATGACTTTTGCGGTGAAAGTTTGCTCGGCCGGGCACGCCAAGACTCTTTAGTCGATTTGCGTTGTCACGACTTGCGTGATTACGGCGATGAGTCTCGTCGCGTTGATGACGCGCTCTATGGTGGTGGCGCAGGGATGTTGTTTCGCCCAGAGCCGATTTTCGCCGCTGTTGAAGCAGTTCAACCGCCGCGACCACTTTTGTTGCTTTCGCCTGGCGGCAAAAAATTTGATCAAGATTATGCCGATCATCTCAGCAAAACGGGTGGCTTTAGTTTGCTCTGCGGTCGATATGAAGGCGTCGATCATCGCGTTGTCGAACACCTAGTTGATTCAGAAATATCAATTGGTGATGTCGTGCTGGCCGGTGGTGAAGTGGCGGCCTGTCTCGTCATCGAAGCAACAACCCGACTTTTATCTGGTGTCATGGGCAACGAAGTTTCGCCCGTCACAGAAAGTTTTGGCGCCGCTCGAATGCTTGAAGAGCCCCATTTCACGAGACCAGCAGAGTTTCGTGGTTGGGCAGTGCCCGAGGTTCTGCGCAACGGCGACCACGCCAAAATAGAGCGCTGGAGACGTGCCCAGGCACTGCATCGCACAGTAAGGACTCGTCCAGATCTAATTGAACGCCGTGGTGGCTTGAGCAATGTCGAAAAGACACTGTTGGAAGAGTTCCCCTGCGTGCCGTATCCTAAATAGTCTTATGAAGACAACAGACATCGTCGACAAGCAATCACTTCGCACAGACATCCCAAAAATCGGCCCCGGCGATGAAGTCAAAGTTCATGTTCGAGTCGTTGAAAGTGGCAAAGAGCGCGTTCAGATTTTTCAGGGCAATATAATTTCAGTTTTTGGATCAGGTATCGCCGAGACATATACGGTCCGCAAACTCAGCTACGGAGTGGGCGTCGAGCGCACATTCCCGATGCACAGCCCATCGGTTGCCAAACTTGAAGTTGTCAAGCGTGGCGATGTTCGTCGTGCAAAACTTAATTACTTGCGTGAGCGAACTGGCAAGTCTGCAAAAGTTCGTGAACTTCGCGAAGATCAATAATAACTTTTGCTAGTCAGTTGCGTGCCAACCGATTCTTGTCGCGTACACATTGAATACTGACGACCTCGAACAATTCGAAGCCGAACGCGAGCTTCAACTCGCCCAAGAATATTCAGATGTCGTTAATTTATTTAAGTTTGCAGTAGAAACAGATCGCCGGTTTTATCTGGCCAACAATGTTGATGTCAAGGTCATCGCCGAGGGCGTGCGACCGCTACTTGAGGTGACGCTGTCTGACGCATGGGTATGGGATCTCTACCGCAAGAGCCGTTTCGTGCCCCGAGTGCGAGTGATGAGCTTCAAAGATTTGAATGTCGAAGAACTTCCCCCGCTCGACGTTTAACGCCAGAACAGCGCGCGGTTGCGCGAATGGCTCGAGCCCGTTGGGCAGAAGATTTAGCAGCGAGTTTCTACGAACGCAGTGGTTACGAGATCGTCGCGCGTAATTGGCACTGCCGAGAAGGCGAACTAGATATTGTCGCAATCATGACGAGCGTTGCTGGCGCGATAATCGCCGTCGTTGAAGTCAAGGCTCGCGCCACATCTAGTTTCGGTTCGCCTCTTGAAGCAATCACGCGAGCCAAACAAAAAAAGTTACGCATTGCAACGACAAAATTTCTAGCGACTCGTCCTGAATTGAGGGGCGAAATTCGATTTGATGTCGTCGCCGTTTTGGGAACACAACTTGAAGTGTTACACAACGCCTTTTAAATAGTTACGCACGGCGATCCCAGCAGGCGTAGTGCCAATGACGTCGCAAGTCTGGCGCTTCGGTTGGCACACAGACATAGTGCCCCATACCCTCATAAATATCTTGGTTGCAACCAGGGCAGATGTACTCCTTGAGCGCTTCGTAAGGTTGTACACGGCGGACTTCAACATCGCCGTACAAACCATCCCAAATTGATTTCGACATTTAGTTAACCAACGAACTAACCATCGAGTTAACCAACGAATGCCCAAATCACGAGCGCAGTAATTGCCAGCATCGCACTGGCCACAATTAAATAGTCAATTGGGCGAGTGTTGCGTTTGCGAGTCGGGTTGAATCCCATAAGGCAAGTATCGTCTATGAAATGGACACTCTTGGGGTTACACGCAAAGATTCTGTCGTAACTGTGACGATTAACCAGCCAAAAAAGAAAAATGCCATTGATCGTTTAATGTGGGATGGTCTCACCGAGATATTTCGAGAGATCGCTGGCAATTCGGCTGATCGAGTTGTCGTGATTACTGGTGCGGGCGGAGAATTTTGTTCGGGTGCCGACCTAAGTGGTCGCGGTGATACGGCGTCGCGCAGCGAAACTGCCCCGAGAAATGACACGCATCAACTCGCCGCAATGCATCGGGTGAACGAAGCCTGCATCGCGTTGCAAAAATTACCCCAGCCGACAATCGCCAAGGTACGCGGAGTCGCTGTTGGCGCTGGATGCAATTTGGCACTTGGCTGTGACTTGGTAGTGGCTTCGCAGACTGCACGGTTCTCTGAGATTTTTGTTCGGCGCGGATTGTCGCTTGACTTTGGTGGATCATGGGTGTTGCCGCGTCGAGTCGGTTTGCATCGCGCCAAAGAGTTGGCATTTTTTGGAGAAATTATCGGGGCCGTTGACGCTTA
>CAMAQQ010000181.1 GCA_945860575.1 Ferrithrix thermotolerans DSM 19514 | reverse complement strand
CGGGTCGAAATGACCAGATAAATACCGCAAGCGAGCCAAACTCTTTTTGCAATTCAAGAGTGGATTTTGCGTTTTGAATCGCGGCTTCAATTTTGCCCCGATGACGAACAATTGACTCGTCTTTCATCAAACGAGCCACATCGCGCTGGTTGAATTTCGCGACAATCTTGGGATCAAAACCACGAAATGCATCACGAAACGATTCGCGCTTTCTCAGAATCGTCAGCCAACTCAGACCTGCTTGAAATCCTTCAAGGCAAATCTTTTCGTAAAGAGCTATGTCGTCTACGACTGGTCTCGCCCACTGTAAATCGTGGTAAGCAACATATTGCTCGTCATCACCGCACCAGAAACAACGCGTTTTCAAATCTTCGCCGATGATCAGCGCCTTCGTGTAAGTCATTATCTAGGCGACAAAACCTTTTTCAAACCGTGCGAAATTGCGCACCGAGTTTTGTCGCTGCATCAATACATCGTTGACGAGCGGTAGAAACTTCGGCATCAGTAAGCGTGCGATCTTTGGCCTGCAACTGAAATCTAAAAGTCAAACTTCGCGCTGAAGAAGACGGCGATTCTTGTGTCGAATCTTGCACTGAGTCAGGCACTCGATAAACATCAAACAATGCCAGATCAACTAATTCTGGTCCTGCTGCTTGGCGCAACACTTTAAGTAGAGAACTTGCGGGTTCGCTATCTTTTAACGAAAATGCAAGGTCGAAATCACTTCGCGGAAATCGGCTAACAGATTTCGCTGTTGACACTTTTGGTATCTCAGTCAATAAAACACTCAAGTTGAGTTCTAAACACGCCACAGAAATATTTATTCCGTGATTTGCCAACACGGTTGGATCAATCTCACCCACACTGCCGAGTAGTTGTTTGCCACGCCGAAGAGATGCACTGCGAGTCGGGTGATAGCCAGACTCGACACTCTTTTGGTCGAGTTGCGCACCAAAGCCCAAAGTGTTTGATAACTGACTCCACCAATTCATCGCCGTCTCACTTGTTTCGCCCGCGGCAACAATGCAAAGCGACTCATATTCATCGGGTAATTCACCGGCTACCACCACTGGGCGCGCTGGGTATACATGACCAATCTCAAATAGCGCGATTTCTGAATTGCGGTGCGAAAGGTTGTAATTAATTGCCTTGAGTAATCCTGGTCGCAAAGAAGTTCTCAAGACACTCTCTTCGAACACCAACGGGTTTGCGAGCCGAATCGCAAGTTCTTCCGTCAGGCCGGTTTTTAGCAAATCACCAGGTGCCAAGAAAGGGTTGGGCATTGCTTCGCTGACGCCCAAACCAACAATCACTTCGCGCAACTCACGGCGACGTTGTTGCATCGGCGACAACCTGCCGTGCATCGTTGACTGTGGAACAATTTTGCCCAGGTTTTCATACCCAACATGCCTCGCAACTTCTTCGACCAGGTCAATTTCACTTTGGCAATCTGGTCGCCATGACGGAACACTAATCTTGAGCGTGACTACTTTGCCGGTACCCGTCGCTTTAGTAACAAAACCGATTTTCGCAAGCAACGCACTAATCGCCTTGGCCGAAAGTTTCGTACCGAGAACGCGATTGACTTGAGAAACACGCAACGGCACAACTATCTGTTTCGGTGGCAGTGTTTTTTCTTTTACATCAGTCGCTTTGGCGTGCACCACAAGTTTCGGACAAGACTCTCGCAACAAACCTGCGAATCTGCTGACGGCATCATCAACTCCATATGGATCAACTCCACGCTCGAAACGCAAAGATGCTTCTGATCTCAAGGCAAGACGTGTAGCTGTGCTTGCGACGCCGGACGGTTCAAAGAATGCAGTTTCAAGTGCAACAACACGAGTTGTCGCACTGATCTCAGTGCTTGCGCCGCCCATGACCCCGGCTAACCCAATCGGCATGTCTTTGCCGTCGCAAATCAACAAATCAGTAATCGCTAGTTCTCGAGTCTGACCATCAAGAGTTACGAGTGTTTCCTTATCACGGGCGCAGCGAATTTTGAATGCATTGGCGATCTTGTCGGCGTCAAAAGCGTGAGTCGGTTGATTGAGTTCAAGCATCACCAAATTTGAGGCGTCAACGACATTATTGATCGGTCGCATTCCACTATTTGTAAGTCTGCGAGCAATCCATGCAGGAGAATTAGTTACGACAACCCCCGACATCACAGTTGCGTTGTAACGAGCACATCTTTGTTTGTCGGCTATCGACACTTTCAATGAACGCGCCGAGCCCTTCTTGGCTTTGTCACCTGATGGTGCCAAGACTTTCACTCCAAGATTTGCACCCAGATCGCGAGCAACGCCAAGGTAGCCATTGCAATCTGGACGATTTCGAGTTACATCTAAATCAAACACCGTGTCGGCGGAAACGCCGAGACTTGAAAAAACGTCCTCACCGAGTTTCAGATTGTTCGGCAAAATCAAAATACCGTCAGCATCAGAACTCAAACCGATTTCAATTCCTGAGCAGAGCATGCCGTGGCTTTCGATACCGAGAATTCCGCGTGGAGTAATCACTCGCCCGTCTGGCATCGTTGTGCCAAGCGTGGCCAACGGAATCAAATCGCCCGGTTTCATGTTGAATGCCCCGCACCAAACGTGCAACTCAACACCGTCACCTGCGTCAACAAAAACGCGGTGAACTTTGGCGGCATCTGGGTGCCGTTCGGTGCGCAACACTCGTGCCACGACGACACCCTTAACTGGCGCACCCACACTTGTAACTGACTCAACAGCCAAACCTAAATTTGTCATCGCTGCGGCGAGTTTTTCGACATCGGTGCCGAACGCTCCGAACTCATTCAGCCACGAATTTAAAATCTTCATTAGAACTGCCTCAAAAAACGCAGGTCGTTTGTATACATTTCGCGAATGTCTTCGACATTGTGACGCTCTTTGGCCATGCGATCAATTCCGAATCCGAAAGCAAAACCACTGAACTCTTCTGGGTCGATGCCGCCGCTAATCAAAACATTTGGGTGAACCATTCCACAACCACCAAGTTCAATCCATTCACCATCAGCTCGACGAATATCAAATTCTGCACTCGGCTCAGTAAACGGAAAAAACGACGGACGCAATCGGCTCGTGAATTCGTTTCCAAAAAATGCTTTCGTGAAGGCTTCGATCGTCCCAGCTAGGTGGGCAAACGTAATTCCACGATCAATTACTAACCCTTCGATCTGATGAAACACCGGCATGTGGGTTGCATCTGGTGTGTCACGACGAAACACACGGCCAGGCATGATCGCATAGATCGGTGGCT
>CAMAQQ010000180.1 GCA_945860575.1 Ferrithrix thermotolerans DSM 19514 | reverse complement strand
GGCTCTCTTGAAGTTGGCAAACGAGCCGACCTGATTGTGCTTGACGCAGATTCGCCTTCGCTGACGCCCAACTTCAATCCACATACAACTATTGCAACATCAGTTACCCGTGCCGATGTGGTCAATGTTTTAGTTGATGGCAAGGTGGTTGTGCGAGACCGCAAATGTTTGACGATTGATCACAAGGCAGCAGTCAATGCGGTTAAAGCACTCGGCAAACAAGTGCTGGCGGGCGTCGGCAATAACTAAGCGAATAATTCGCACTACTGTTGTGCGTAAATGGAAACTCAAATTAACTGGACAATTTTGCGAGAAACTGCTTTGGCTGTCGCAAAGAACGCTTATGCGCCGTACTCGAAATTTCATGTTGGTGCGGCCGCGCTTGTCGATGACGGAAGAATAATCACTGGTTGCAATGTTGAAAATGCTTCTTACGGCTTGACCCTGTGTGCCGAATGTGGTTTGGTCAGTGAATTAATTAAGTCCGGTGGCGGAAGACTCGTCGCAGTGTGCACAGTTGGCAATGGCGAACCGGTCACACCATGTGGAAGATGCCGACAGTTGTTGTGGGAGCACGGCGGTGCCAATATGTTGCTTGAAGTCAACGGCGTGCCACGAAAACTCAGTGAAATGTTGCCCGTTGCGTTTCCTGAAGAATCGGTTTTCGTTAACCCTGAGGCTACGACTAAATAATGATTACCCAAGAAGGATTAACAACAGAGCAAACAGAATTTTTCAATAAAAGTGGATACCTCGTTCTGCCAAACTTTGTCGATGACAGTGCCTGCTTAAAACTTCGGGATCAAGCAATGGTTCTTGCAGAAAAATATTGTCCCTCACCAGAACAAGCAACCGTATTCACCGCCGACGGCACGGCCGTGCATGCTTCAGACGATTATTTCTTGACTAGCGGCGACAAGATTCGGTGTTTCTTTGAAAAAGATGCGTTCAACGAGCGTGGCGAACTTCGTCAAGACGCGCACTTGTGTCTCAACAAACTTGGTCACGCAATGCATGATCTCGACCCAGTATTCAATGAGTTCAGTCATTCAAGTCGCCTTGCGGCTGTTGCACGATCGCTAGGCATGAAACAAGAAAAAATCTTGCAGTCAATGTATATATTCAAACAACCGCGCATCGGTGGCGAAGTCACAAGTCATGTTGATCACACATATCTGTGGACTGACCCACAATCGGTGATCGGTTTTTGGTTTGCAATTGACGACGCAACAACACAGAACGGTTGCATGTGGGCACTTCCTGGCGGACATCGCATCCCTATCAAAACTCGCAATCGCCTATCTCAAGACGGCAAGTCGACATACAACGAAGTTTTTGATTCGACTCCTTATCCCACTGAAGGATTGGTACCACTTGAAGCACCGCGCGGAACCCTAATTCTGCTCAATGGAACCTTGCCACATCGCTCGGGGCCAAACACGAGTGAAAAACCTCGACACGCATTCACACTTCATGCAATTGACGGCACGGCTAGTTACCCGAGTGATAATTGGCTGCAACGCCCGTCGTTGCCAATGCGTGGTTTTTCAGACTAAAAATTTATTCGGCGAGTATCGCTTGAGTTGCCGAAGTGCCAAGACGGGTCGCACCAGCGTTAATCATTTCTAATGCCGCTTGCCGAGTGCGTATTCCGCCGCTGGCTTTAACACCAATAGAGTCGCCTACGGTTGCACGCATTAATTTGACTGCTTGCGTTGTCGCCCCGCCAGTTTTATGAAACCCAGTTGATGTCTTCACAAAATTTGCGCCATTGGCTACAGCCACCCTGCACACCGTGACTATCTGTGCATCTGTTAGCGCCGCCGATTCAATAATTACTTTCAGGCAAGTTTTTGTGGGTATCGCGGCACGCACTTGGGCAATCTCGTCGCCTAGTTCTAACCAATTTGCTGAAAATACAAAATTCAAATTTACGACCATGTCAATTTCTGTGGCGCCATTCTGCGTGGCGTGTCGTGCCTCAAAGGCTTTCACTTCACCACTATGTGCCCCAGATGGAAACCCGATCACGCACGCAATTTTGATGTCGTTAGTTAACAAGTCGGCGACCAATACTGTTGACAACGGCAATAGTGACGGCGAGAAACAAACTGCCGCAACATTGAACCTGCAAGCCTCGTCACAGAGCTTGGCTAAATCTTGCGAAGTCGCTTCGGGCGCGAGTTGTGTGTGATCAATAAATTTCGCGAGTTCTTCGGATGTCATTAATAATCACGCTAATTCACCAATTCGTCAATTCGCTTTTCTGGGATCAGTAGCAACGGAGTATTGTTTTGACCTGAGATGGCAACGTTGCGGTTTAACTACGGGACAATGGGTTCGGGCAAAAGCACGCTGGCGTTGCAAATTAATCATAATTTAACTAGTCGTGGCCTAGCCGGGCTCTTGCTGACAAAACTTGACCGAGATGGTGGTCAAGTTACGAGTCGCCTTGGCGTTTCAACGCCGGCCATTGAGATGGCTCCGGAGATAAATCTGTTTGACTTGGCCGTGTCACGAATGCCGCTGCAGTTTATTGTTTGCGACGAGGCACAATTCTGCACAGTTGAACAGTGCGATCAACTAGCACTAATCGTCGACGAACTTCATGTCGACGTCTATGCATTCGGTCTGATTACCGACTTCAAAGGATTGCTTTTTGATGGCACACGGCGGCTGCTCGAGATCGCCGACCAACGAATTGAAATGCAAGTTGAGGCACGCTGTTGGTGTGGCGCGAGAGCGACGAACAACGCCCGCTTGGTCAACGACAAAGTCGTGCTTGAAGGTGAAACCGTGATGGTTGGCGATACCGATAAAAATACGATTGCACCGTTGTTCGGCGATGTTGTGCGTTATGAGTTACTGTGCCGCAACCACTATCGCAAAAAACAAGTTTCGGCCGACTAAAAAACGTTCAGCAAATCAACGACGAACACGAGTGTTTCGCCACCCTTAATTACTCCGCCTGCTCCTTGACTGCCATAGCCCATATCTGGCGGGATAGTAAGTTTGCGACGCCCGCCGACTTTCATGCCGACAACGCCTTTATCCCAACCTGAAATAACTTGACCTGCACCTAAACCAAAATCAAACGGCTCATCGCGATCCCATGATGCATCAAATTGTTTTCCGGTGCTCCACGCAACTCCGACGTAGTGCACAGAGACGTTTTTGCCGCTGACGGCTTCGACGCCGTCGCCAACCGCGATATCTTCTGTTATTAAACTGCTCGGCGCAGGCGTTTCGGGGATCACTACTTCTGGTTTGCTATTTGACATCCCTGCAGACTAC
>CAMAQQ010000179.1 GCA_945860575.1 Ferrithrix thermotolerans DSM 19514 | reverse complement strand
CCTAAATTTATTGTCTCGCCAATAATTGCATCGCTCTCGGCAGCAGCGATAAAGCCAGATGCTGTGTCTTCAACAAAAGTGAAGTCGCGCGTTGGCGAAAGCGCCCCAAGTTTTACTTCTCGGTTTGTTGCGAGTTGACTAATAATTGTCGGTATAACTGCCCGTGCTGATTGTCTTGGGCCATAAGTATTAAACGGCCGAAGAATTCCGACGGGCAAATCGAACGAAGCATGAAAACTTAATGCAAGTTGATCGGCACCAACTTTTGATGCCGCATACGGTGACTGCGGATGCAAAGGATGATTCTCATCAATCGGAATATATTGTGCGGTGCCGTAAACCTCACTTGTCGAAGTTTGTACAACACGCGAAACATTGTGTCGCCGTGCAGCCTGCAAAATATTCAGTGTGCCCTTTATATTGGTGTCGATATAAGTGTCCGGCGAATGATACGAATATGGAATCGCGATCAACGCTGCGAGATTTAAAATTACTTCTTGGCCAGAAACGGCTGTGTCAACACCGTGCGGGTCGCGAATATCCCCGGAGAAAACATCCAGACTGTCACGAACTGATTGGCTCACGTCGTCAAGCCATCCCCAAGAATTAAACGAGTTATAAAGGACGAACGCTCGTACTTGATGTCCGCGTTTAACAAGCGCTTCTACTAAGTGCGAGCCAATAAATCCATCTGCGCCAGTTACGAGAATCTTCATTTGCTATTGACCTAATAATCCGGTCAGTTTGGAGATCAAAACTGCCAACATCACTGAAATGAAAACCGATAACACGACCCCTGAGCAGATGCTAACGATGCCGATCGCGCCGAGAGATCGGATATTCCATGAACTTGTTGCCGATGCGTATAAATTAGAACCTTGACTCTCCACCCGAAAAACACGAGATTTAGTTGCAGCGGAATTGCGGTTTTTTGTAGCAAACCACAATGTGATCATGCTCAGCACGATGATTGCAATAGACCCGACCGTAACATCTAAGACGGTGAGTGACATGAGTATCGACACGACCACGACTTCTTCTAGCGTATCGCCAGAGATGTCTGACGAGCATCAAATAGTTATTGCGCCGCGTCAGAGAAACATGTGGTGGGCAATACCAATGCTCACAATTGTTTGGTTGATAACTGGCGCGATGATTATTTCTTCACTGGTTCGCGTCAACTATTGGGAAGTTGCACCAGGCTCAGTAGAGCAAGTTAGCTCAAGATTTTCGTTCGACAAAGATGCTCTTCAACTTGCTGATCGGTACAAACCAACTTCACCCGTTTTATTTGTCACCGCATATGGATCAAAACTCTCTGCGCTTGACGCACTGCTCGGCACTATAGACCCGGATGTAGATGTATTGAATCGCTTCGAGAAGTTCGGTGCGGTAACACCTGATCAACAAAGAACTGTCGGGTTCAAGGCAATGATCACAGCAAAACAAATTGCAGAATATGTTGCATTGCGTCGACTGGGCTATGAGGCGTCAATCAGTTTTGGAGATTTAATAATTGATCGATTGGTTTGTGAGACACAGCCGCGTCCGTTGAGTGCGTGTTTACAACTTGCAGTTGGCGACAT
The DNA here is from genome assembly GCA_945860575.1 of Ferrithrix thermotolerans DSM 19514. GTDB lineage: Bacteria > Actinomycetota > Acidimicrobiia > Acidimicrobiales > Ilumatobacteraceae > BACL27. Next base: position 1,731 of record CAMAQQ010000179.1, on the reverse strand, counting down.
GATTACTTCTTTTGATGGCACTGAGATTTCAACTTTGGCTGACCTACTTCCGCTCATGAGTGATTATTCGCCGGGGGATGTTGTTGAGATAAAAATCACGCCGCAGAGATCTCTTGAAACAATTACCAAAGATGTCGAGTTGATTGTCAGTCCAGATGATCCAAATCGCACGATTATCGGAATATGGCCGGCCGATACGCGAATCGTTAGGTTGCCGTTTGAAGTTGATATTGACACCGACTTGATTGGCGGACCATCGGCAGGTCTTGCCTTTACTTTGGCTTTATTGGACGAATTAACACCTGGAGAATTAACAGGCGGAGTAAAAGTGGCCGCGACCGGCACGATTGACGGCGATGAAACAGTTGGCGCGATTGGTGCGTTGCGTCAGAAAACAGTTGCTGTTAAAGCGTCTGGTGCCAAAGTATTTTTCGTGCCGAGTTCACAATCAGCAGAAGAACTTGAAGCGGCAAGGCGTGTCGCAGGATCAAAACTGCGCATTGCACCCGTTGCAAATCTTGGCGAAGCATTGGCGATACTCAAAGAGTTGGGGGGCAGCGACATTTCTAATGACGCGATAGAGCTCTAATCAAGGTTTAACCTTATATATATGGCGATTTCATTCTCGCGCCCTGACCCTTCATCCCCTGGTGCGGTTGGGTCAGCACAATTCAACATCGCCAAGCGCGGTTATGAACAAGGTGAAGTTCGCGACTTTTTGCGGATGGTCTCGGCCGAGTTGGCCAGACTTCAGGAGCGCGAAAGATTTTTAGAAAGTGAAATGCGCGCGATGCAAACCCGCGGCTTGTCGGATCCCGGTGTTCTCGATGAAGCGACAGTAACGACACTGCTCGGTGAAGAGACGGCTCGTGTGTTGTCTGTTGCTCGAGAAGCAGCACAACAGATGCGAATGCGTGCAGCCGAAACTGCCGAGAGGTTGGTGCGAGAAGCAACTTCCGAAGTCGCAAGGTTACGCGAAGAGGCCGAAATCGAAAATGAGCGTCGACGCAGTGATGCTTTAGACGACAGTGAATCCGAAATAGAACTTGCTAAACAGCAAGGTCGTGAAATGATAAACGAAGCTCGCGCATACAAAGAGAAAATGTTGAACGAACTTGCGCGGCGTCGCGAACTCGCAAAACAACAAATAGAACAATTAGTTCGTGATCGGGATCGGTTGATGTCAGCCTTTGAACGCGCACGACTGGCAGCAAATGATGTGATGGGTGACTTGACTGAGTTTGATGAAGCGGCCGGAGATTTAAGGCAAGCAATGCCTCATGGGGTAGTTGATGATTCATTGCACAATGTTGTTCTTTTTGACAGAGAGAAATTCGAAGATGACACTTTGGATAATTTGCGCCCAGAAGTTGCAAAGTCGCCCGACTTTGAATCTTTGCATCAGGTTGAACAAAGATCATTTACAACAAACGACAAAGAGTTGACTTTCACTGCTGAAGAATCTTTTTTGACAGCACCAGTTGAAATACCAGTTGAAGCACAAATAAAACACGACGCGTTGCAAGAACAAGCATCACGCGAGCCTGAAGTGAAACCAGAGGTAAAACCAGAGGTAAAACCAGTAAGTGAACTAGAAGCGACGCCAGTAATAAAACAAGAAGCGACGCCAGTAGTGAAACCAGAAGTAAAACGCGAAATAAAGCCAGCAGTAAAGCCAGAACCAGATGAAGGACACAGGGCGAATGTCATTCAGTTATTTGGCAGAACTTC
>CAMAQQ010000178.1 GCA_945860575.1 Ferrithrix thermotolerans DSM 19514 | reverse complement strand
CGACCGATGTCATCAGCGAGAGACCTTATATATGTGCCAGAACTGCAACGCACTTCAACATCAACAACATTGACTTCTGACATACCTAGAACTTTGAAATCGTAGATGGTCAGGGTTCGTTCATTGCGCTCAATTTCGATTCCTTGACGGGCCAGTTCGTGCAGACGAACGCCATCAACTTTGAGCGCCGACACCATCGGTGGAATTTGTCTAATTACTCCAACAAATTTTTCTGCGACGACACGTTTAATTTGGTCAATCGTTACTCCAGACATGTCGTGTGTGGCGGTAATAGTGCCAGACGCGTCAAGTGTCGAAGTTGCTGTACCCAAGACGATTTGGCCCGTATATGTTTTGTCGAGACCTGAAAGAAAAGTCAACAACCGCGTGACATAACCGACGCCGACAAGCAGCACACCGGTTGCATCTGGGTCAAGTGTGCCTGCGTGGCCGATGCGACGCTCACCGAGTTGCTTGCGCAAAATGTTGATCACATCATGACTCGTCATGCCGGACGGCTTGTCAACGATCACTAACCCGTGTCGAGTTGGTGGCCTACGCCGAGCCACGAAGATTATTCCTCAGATTTCTTGTCACCAAAAAGTTCTCTGCGTCGAATTTCGTCTTGGCGCAACACTTCGTCGATGCGTTGTGCGGCACGAATCGCATCGTCGGGTCGAAACTGCAGAATCGGTGTTCGTCGCGCACGCACTTGATCGGCAATCACGCTCTGCAGGCGCTTGCGACACTCGTTCAAAGCCTCGAGAATCTGTTCGTCGCCATCAGCACCTTGAATCGAGTCGTAGTAGACGATGCCGCGATTCATTTCTGAGTCAACATCAACTGACGTAATCGTGACAAAACCAAGACGATCATCGTCAATTTTGTTCAGTTCGTCGGCAATTACTTCGCGCAAGGTTTCACTCAGCCGTGCAGTTCTAGCAAAGCGGCGGCGGGTGTCAGTTCGTGCAGGTTTCGGGCGTCGTCGTTGATTAGCCATACGCCGTTTAGGATACGGAGGTCATGGGCTCAACAACAGACACACAGTTTCGCCCCGATATTCAAGGCTTACGAGGAGTTGCGGTACTCCTAGTGATCATCTACCACACGAAATTGGCTTTACCGGGCGGCTATCTCGGTGTTGATATTTTTTTTGTGATTTCTGGTTTTGTGATTACGCAAATGCTTCAGCGCGAACTTGAAGGTAGTGGCAAAATCAACTTAAAAGCGTTCTTCAGCAGGCGAATTAAGCGAATCCTCCCAGCGCTTTGCGTGGTTACTTGTTTCACTCTGCTTATCTCGTTGATCGTCCTGTCGCCATTTGGTGACCAGCAAAAAGCGATTAGCGCAGCTAGAGCTACGACATTGTTTTATGCAAATTTCCATTTTCTTTTGAACGACACATACACAGAATTGACGTCAAATCCATTTCGCCAAATGTGGTCATTAAGTGTTGAAGAGCAATTTTATTTGATTTTTCCATTTTTTTTACTTATGATTTACAAATACACCAAAAATCTCAATAAATATTATTTAAGTGCAATTTGGACAATAATCGTCTTTACATCAATATCGGTCAGATACTTCAAGAGAGCGCGACAAGAAAAGCTGCTCTCGATTCCAATTCGAAAAAATCTACCGATATCTGAGTTTGAGTTCTATTTACCAACTCATCGAATTTGGCAGTTTCTTCTCGGTGTCGGCGCGGCGTACCTTGTTAGAGAAAAGTTCTGCATCCGAAGGCCAAAAAATAAACATTTAGGAACTTTGGGTCTTGCAATTATTCTTATCTCTTCTGTATTTTTCAAGGACAATGTTCCGTATTACCGTTTCAATAATTTGCTTCCATGCATCGGAGCGACATTTATCATTATTGGTGGCACTGGTTTAGCAACGAGGCTCCTGACAGTCGCACCAATTAAGTGGCTGGGTGAAATTTCTTACAGTCTCTATCTTTGGCACTGGCCATTGTTTGTTTTTTTGATCATACTTTTTCCTGATGCGGGAAAAATTTCATTCGGTCTCGCATGCATTGTTTCACTGCTGTTCGCATTCTGGTCATTTCGATTTGTTGAGAGTCCAATTCGCTTAGGAACTTCATCAATTGCAAAAAATACACGAATAGTCTTAGCTCTTGCCATACTTTTGCCAATTACTGTGTCATCATTACAACAAGTTTCAATTCCATACCAAAAATCTATTTATGACACCTACAACTACACCAACAGCCGAAACGAACTTGCTTCACAGAAACTTGATTGTGCTGACAAATGGTTAAATGCACGACTGATTGACCGTTGCACAAACTTAGTACCCCAATCTAAAGGTTCGGTTCTTCTAATAGGAGATTCGCAGGCTGAGTCATTTAGCGATGGAGTGCTGGAAGCATCTCAGCAACTACGACTAGATGCAACACTATTTACATTTGCTTCATGTCCGGTAATGGACCTCAAAAATAGGAATCGAAATGTCGCATGTCCTACTAATCGGAAGACCATGGAGTTCATTTACGAAAGTCGTCCGAGTTACTTAATTGTGTCGAATGCACTAGTTCCATACCTTGAAGACGACAATTGTCCAATGCGACAAAATCTTCAATGCGCAAACAGTCGAACAGAACGGATCAATGATTGGTTTGGGGCTTTCACATCCTTGGTCAATTATTTAGACGAGATTGAGCAGAAAACAATATTTATTATGCAGACGCCCTATTTGGGATATGACTCGCGCGGACTTTCGTTAATTCACAAAGCCACTGGAGTTTCAGCCGACAAAAGCCACCGGAATGCGATGGCTGAACAAGAAATTTTTGAAAAGAGGATGGAAATGATTTCAACTAAATCAAGATATTTCGAAGTGATTTATCCAAGTCGAACGATCTGTAAAAATATTTTGTGCAAACCAGAAACAAAAGAGCAACGCGGATGGTTTCGAGATGCAGGGCACCTATCAAAAACTGGATCACTGCAACTCACATCAGAAATCAAGTTGGCGATTCAAGATTTCTAATCATGACGGTTCTCATTCTTAACACTTACACTCAATTTCAAGAGATTAAGTAGAATTTTGACAATGAGCTCAACAACAGACACACCACAGGCGGGGCGCGGAGGCTCAATCCCGGCTTATCGGTATAACGCTTTGCTGGCTGCCAGTATCGAGCAAAAGTGGCAAAACCTGTGGGAGAAAGACCGTATTTTTGAAGCGCCGAATACAGCCGGGCCAATGGCGGATAAATCAGCTGTTGCTGGTCGCGAGAAATTATTTATTCTCGACATGTTTCCGTATCCATCTGGTGCAGGCCTTCACGTTGGTCACCCGCTCGG
>CAMAQQ010000177.1 GCA_945860575.1 Ferrithrix thermotolerans DSM 19514 | reverse complement strand
CAAACCATTGGTCGACCACTTGCACTCGTGTTAACTATTTTGATCGGCATCGTCGCCACCGAAGAGATGTCGCGCGATTCGCGCGCGTGGGCGATAAGTGTGCTCGCTCTGGCTGCTGGTTTTGGCGCAGGCTTCGCATTTGCCGCCTTACCACTTGCCGATCTCGGCACGGATTCGTGGCGCATAATCTATGCACTCTCATTAGTTTGGGTGTTCTTGGCGATTATTTTGCAACGCAAAATGCCCGAGACAACTCGGTTCATTGAGCATCACGAAAAACAACTCAGGTCAGAAACCCACATTGACAAAACACGATTAGTTACGCAGAGTCTTGTTGCAATCTTCGGCAACATTTTTATTGCTGCATCTTCTGTCTTTCAAATTCGTTATCTGCGCGATGTGCGCGAATACTCCGCCTTGATGATCACCGCATTCACTTTGATTACAGGTACTCCAGCATCAATCGGTTTGCTTGTCGGTGGCCGCTTCGCCGACTCGCGCGGTCGTCGACTTCTGTCGGCGATTACTTTTCCGCTCGGGGCAATTTTGTTAACGCTCGCCTTCAGTACAAGCGGTCAAGCAATGTGGCTGGCTTCTCTAAGTGGCGGCATCTGCTTGGGTCTCGCATACCCGGCCATGGCCGTGTATCGCGGAGAAATGTTTCCGACATTGCATCGATCGTTCGCCTCGGGTGTGATTATGACCTCTTCGCTGATCGGTGGCAGCGTCGGTCTAGTTGGCGCAGGATATTTTTTGAATCGCGACATCGGATACGGCACCGTAATGAGTTGGCTTGCAATCGGACCAGTTATCGCCGGAATTTTGGTCTATAAAACTTTTCCAGAATCAGCGCATCGCGAACTTGAAGAACTCAATCCGCAAGATATTACGAGCGCAGCGCCGTAATCCAGTTGGCAACTAATTCGGCGACTTCGTCATCGCGATTTTTTAGATCATGGCGAGCACCTTCAATCCATTTGTGAGTCACCGAACCGCCAATAGCTGCCGTCGCATTTTTTAATTCTTCAACCGTGCCAAACTCGTCGCGCGTGCCACTGATAAACAATGTCTTAACATTAATTTGCGGCAAATGTTCAGTGCGCAATTTTTCGGGTTGTTTTGGCGGATGCAATGGGTAGCAAATGCACACGAGCGCAGCAACATCAAGTTTTTGCGCCGTGTCAGCAACAGCCATGCTGCACATTCGTCCGCCCATCGAGCGACCGCCGATAACGATTTGATTCGTTGTGCAACCCCAATCTTTTGCGGCTGCAAGTACCGCGTTTTGCACGGTTTTGACTAGTACGGGTGCGCGATCGGGAAAACTTTTGCCGGCGATGCGATATGCAAAGTCAACTCGACGGACATTTATATTTGGCTGAGATTGTTTGATACTGGTTTCAATAGCGACAAGAGAATGATGGTTCGCATTTGTCCCCGCACCCGGAAATAAAATTACACCCGAAATCACAAATCAGCTAGTCACGCGTCTTCACGAGTGCAGGAGCACACGCGTCTTCACGAGTGCAGGAGCACACGCGTCTTCACGAGTGCAGGAGCACTCGGCGCGCTTCTCCTAGATCTTCAATTGATTTGCCGGCTGTTGAGATTTCTCCACCGTGATCGGGGTGCACGCTACGCAATACAGAGCGATATCGCTCTTGAACCTGACGCTTCGACGGCTTAATCGTGCCTTCTGGAAATCCAAGAATCTCAAGTGCCCATGCTCTTGGGTCTGCGAGCGCCGAGATACTCGTCGCAGAACTTCCGGCAAGAAATGAAATGAAAGTCGCGTCGAGTGGCCCCCGCCATCTCATTGAACGACTAATCACAGTCGCCAAAGATTTACGCGACGGATCGTCAAGTCTTTCAATCGCATAGATTGCACCGAGAACTTGCGCCAATGCGCTGCCACTCGCATCAAATTTAAATTGAAGCTTGTCTTGATCTCCAACTAATTGATGCAAACTCTTTGTGAGTCCGTGCCTATCTACTTGCAGACGGTATCGTAATCGTGGTTGCACGACTCGTTCACCGCGTTCAATCTGCGCAATCAAACGGTGAATGTCTGGCACAAGATCTACATCAATCTCGCCGAAATGCGCAGAGACAACTCCGCCAAGCAGAACTCCGCCAAGGCCTGGTGCGTGATCTGTCGGAAGAACAAGATTGCCGAGCGACAATCGGCGCGTGGGCGTAAAAGGTCGCGAGTGCCAAATCTCAAGTTCGGCTAGAACTGTTTGGGTTTCAGACATTTGAACGCAAAATTGCAAACAGTCGACCGGCAAGATCCATTGCCGTTGATTCATCCGGTTGTGCGCTACCAATAAGCGCTTCTTCAATTTGGTTTGCTAATTCTTTGATTTGACGCCACATTGAGTCACTAATTTCGCCCGGCGCATTGGCTCCTTCAATTTCTTCAAGCAGTCTTTCTAAACTCCGAATCGAATTCGTATCCGATGGGTTGCGCGAAATTCTCTGCGCAATTGCAGAAAGTTGTCCGAGAACTTTTGCATCTGCGGCATCTGCATCGTCACCGTCATCGTCATCGCTGTCGTCAATCTCATCGCTGGCCTCATTATTATTTTCAATCTCATCTAGAATTTCTTCTACTTCGTTTTCAACTGCCGACGCAGTAAGTAACACAGTTTGTTCCCATTTGTGGACGATGCCGGATTCAATAAGTGCGGTCGTCAATTCGGCGCGAGCATCTGGCGTCCATTCATCCAACTCCCATTCGGTGATCGGCGCGTTTAAATCAAGTTCGCTCACGTGCCGAACGCTAGTTGCTTATTGGCGCACTGCGACACTGCGCTAACATCGGGTGGATGCCATTGACGCAACGCCCTGACCGCAACTTGGCGTTAGAACTCGTGCGTGTTACCGAGTCGGCCGCACTCGCCGCATCAAAATGGGTTGGTCGTGGCGACAAGAATGCAGCCGACGGTGCGGCAGTCGACGCGATGCGTAACTTGCTCGACACCGTAAATATGGATGGCATCGTCGTAATCGGTGAAGGCGAAAAAGACGAAGCACCGATGTTGTTCAACGGCGAACGCGTCGGCAACGGTTCTAAACCAGAAACTGACGTCGCTGTCGACCCAATCGATGGCACCACGCTCACATCGCTTGGTCGCAACAATGCGCTGTCAGTGCTGGCGGTTGCCGAACGCGGCACGATGTACAACCCTGGGCCATGCGTATACATGCAGAAAATCGCGGTCGGCCAAGAAGCGGCCAACGCGATTGATATAAATGTTTCGCCGACAAAAAATCTCAAAGAGATCGCCAAGGCGACGAAAAAATCGCTGAATGATCTCGTCGTCGT
>CAMAQQ010000176.1 GCA_945860575.1 Ferrithrix thermotolerans DSM 19514 | reverse complement strand
CAACAACGAAACCAACGACCACAACTGTGGCGTCAGCCATTCGACCAAAACTTTCGGTAAGTCAAACAACCAACTTGAATCCAAATGGGACATCAGTCACAGTTCGTGGAACTGGCTACGACATTTCAAAAGGGGTCTATGTCATCGTTTGCACTCAAGCAGCACCAGGACCTCAGTCAACATGCGTTGGTGGAGTAAATATCGATGGTTCGTCGGCGAGTTCGGTGTGGATAAATTCACAGCCTCCAAGTTATGCATTGGGTCTCACAACTGCATTTCAGCCCGACGGCTCGTTTAGTGTCGTGTTGTCAATTGTTGCGAAAAGTGGAGCTTTAGATTGCACTGTTTTGAAATGTGGTGTGGTTACGCGCTCTGATCATCTTCGCTACACGGATCGAACACAAGATGTTTTTGTGCCGATCACTTTTAATACGAATTAGTAGTTGATTAACAAATGATTTTGTAGCACCCCCCGATACAAAGGAATTAACCGTGAAAAGCAAGGCAATACTTCGTTCAGCACTCGCATTTTTAATCGCCACTGGCACATTCTCGCTGGTTGTTTCATCGGTTTCGGCTGCTGTTGGCGTGACATTAGATCAGACAACGAAACTTGCTGACCTCCAAGTTGTCTCGATTAAATTGTCAAGTGTTCCGGCTGGTCAAGGCGTTTATATTTCGCAGTGTTTCAAAGCCAAACTAGGTCAGCGCACCGCAAGTGGTCTGATCTGCAACGGCAGTCTCACAGAGCAAGGCACGATGATTTGGGCAACGACAGATGCATCGCGTGGTTCGCAATCGGCGACAGGCGAATTGACTTTGATGCTGCGTTCAAGTTTCACAAAACTTGATGCAAATAATGTCAGCACAACTTATGAGTGTGGCTCAAATAATTGTTCGATTTTTGTTTACCGCGATCACCGTGGATTAACAGACACTGCTCTTGACACAATCGTGCCTTTGAAGTTTTTACCAACACAAGATGTTGCTGTTGCAAGTCTCGGACTCAAGAAAGATGGCGCGAAATACAAAGCTGGCACTTCGGTCTCTATTGGCGCAAGCAAACTTGTGACAACCAAAGGTCAGCCAGTAGTGGTAACTAGTTCAGAGACTCGCTCTATTTGCTCAACCACTGGCACTACAAGCGTCGTGATTAGTTTTAAAAAGGCCGGTATTTGTTCGGTCACGCTGAGTGCCGAGGGCACAAAGAACCTCGATCAAATGATCAAAACACTTACCTACATCGTCAAGTAAAGGTCAAAGAGTAGTCAAAAACTACGGCATAATTACTTCAATTGAGTTAACTGAAGCGGCGCTTGCTTGGGCGTTGTCGTAAGTAACAAAACCCGTAAGTTCGTCACCAAGAATCACGCATGACGCTAGATGAATTGCATCTAAAGTGCGCAAGGTTGTTGGGCTAAGAACTGCGGCAATTGTTAGAACTTGAGTTGAAACTCTAATAACGCCAAACCGAGTCAGAATTGCATTGAATTGCTTATTTAAGTTTGGATCAACTCGGGCGATAGCCCTGCTTACTTCGGTTCGTGCCAGTTCTGAGATGAAAAGATCTTGTTTGCAGCCGTCAACCCAACTACTTAGGCTCTTTGAATGTTGCTCGTTGACAATTAGTTTGACAAGCGCGGAAGAATCAACAACGTATGCCACTAGTAGCGCTCTTTGTTGCGCATTTCTATTAGTGATTCACTCAGCGATGGTGTATTTGGTTTTGGTGAAATCGGCTGAGGTAATTTCTTTTTAGAATTCTTTGCGCGAACGATCATGCCGCTGGCAATGTGTGCTGCCACTTGTGAATTCGGCAACGGTGATATCTGGGCAACTGGTCTGCCTCGATCAGTGATGACAATGGTCTCGCCGTTAGTTACTTCGGCGATTACCTCTGATGCATTTTGTTTAAGTGCTCGGATACCGACTTGACGCATGTTCTACATTGTAGCACTCAGGTGCACAAAAGTAATTGGAGTTTTTAGTTGAGCGGGCCGGTCACGGACTCGGCGGCGAGGCGAAGCAAACTTGACTTTGCGAGAGTTTCAACTTTTGCCATCTCTTGCGAAAGCACTCTGTCAGGCCCCGGACCGTCGACAACTTTGCGAACTTCGGCAACAACCTTTGTCAGTGCTGGTGAAGCAGTAAGTGGCGCACGAAAATCAATTGCACGAGTTGCCGCGAGAATTTCAATCGCTAAAATTCGACGCAGGTTGTTTATTGCGAGACGCAATTTGCGCGCGGCGTTCCATCCCATTGAGACATGATCTTCTTGCATTGCGCTAGTTGGGATTGAGTCGACACTTGCTGGCACCGCCAGTCGTTTATTTTCTGAGACCATGCTTGCTTGCGTGTATTGAGCGATCATTAGGCCAGAGTCGACACCGGCGTTGAACGCCAAAAACGCAGGCAGACCAATTGATCGATTTGCGTCGAGCATTCGGTCGGTACGGCGTTCACTGATTGAGCCGAGATCACAAGCGGCGATTGCAAGAAAATCCAAAACATATCCAACTGGAGCGCCGTGAAAGTTGCCATTTGAGCGAATCTCTCCGGTGCTCGTGACAATTGGATTATCAATCATCGCATTGAGTTCTCGTTGCGCAACATTCAGCGCGTGCGTGACGGTGTCGCGAACTGCGCCATTAACTTGTGGCGCACAGCGTAATGAGTATGCATCTTGTACGCGAGTGTCATCGGTGCGGTGCGACGCCACTAGTGGTGAGTTTTTCAGCAAGTTAAAAATATTTGCAGCGCTTGATACTTGGCCGGGGTGATTACGAAGCGGCCCGTGCATTTCTGGCGCGAAAACCTGATCTGTGCCGAGTAGTGCTTCAACACTTAGTGCAGTAGCGATATCGGCGAGCGTGCAAAGTTCATTCAGGTCTGTGATCGCGATCAACAACATCCCGAGCATTCCGTCGGTGCCGTTGATGAGCGCAAGACCCTCTTTCTCGCGCAACACAATCGGTTTGATGTTATTTTCGGTCAGAACATCAAGTGCTGGTCGGCGGTTGCCGAGTTTGTCAAAAACTTCACCTTCTCCCATGAGTGCGAGAGCACAATGAGAAAGTGGCGCAAGGTCACCACTGCAACCCAAAGATCCGTATTCGTAAACAACCGGGGTAATCGATGCGTTTAACATTGCCGCAATTGTTTCGGCGACTACTGGTCGCACTCCGGTTGTACCACTACAAAGCGTGCGCAGTCGCAACAGTTGCATTGCCCGAACTACTTCTGTCTCGACAACATCACCCATGCCAGCGGCATGCGAGCGAATTAATGATTGTTGCAAAGCAACGCGATCTTGTGGTGCGATGTGTTTTGTCGCTAGTG
>CAMAQQ010000175.1 GCA_945860575.1 Ferrithrix thermotolerans DSM 19514 | reverse complement strand
CTTCTTGCAGCAATTAATCGCTATACGGCACCCAGATTGATCGTGATCGCCCGCGTGTTGCTTGGCATTTCGGCGCTGTTTTTGCTCGGTAGCGGCAACCTCGTTTTGGCACTCATATATATAGTGCTAGCCGGCGTCACGATCGGCGCACTCTCGGCACTCGACGGCGTTGTTGCGCGCGATATTGTGCAACCCGAAGTTTTCGGCACGGTGATGGGCGGCATCGGCCTTATCGCCACACTCGGTGGTTCACTCGGCCCAATTTTTGGTGGATGGCTTCGCGACCAGTTTGACTCGCCCGTTGCGCCAATGCTTATTGTTTTGCTCGCTGGCTGTTCAGCAGCGATAATTTTTGCTATTCAACAATCCATCTCACAAAAGAACCAAGCAACTCAATAGCGTAGACAATCACAAAGATCACGATGATGATCGCGCCAACAGTTTGCTCTTCGAGCACACGAATCGCCGAGAGCAGCAAGAAACCGATGCCGCCACCGCCGATGATGCCGAGCACGGTCGATGAACGCAAGTTGACATCGAGCATGTAAAGAGTTTGACTAACAAGAGTTGGCAACGCCTGTGGAATAACCGAGGTAAAAAATTCTTGGGTGCGCGAGGCGCCCGTCGCAAGAACTGCTTCACGCGGCACAGGCGAAACTTCTTCGAGAGCGTCGCCAATCAACTTGGCCATAAAAGTTGCCGTGCCAAGTGTGAGCGCCAATGTGCCAGGCACGGGGCCAAGACCCATCGCCGCCACGAAAAGTACAGCGACAATAAGTTCGGGAAGTCCGCGCAAGGCGAGCAAGAACAACCTGGTCACGCTATAAATCGCGCGATTAAACATGATGTTTCTTGCCGAGAGAATACCGAGTGGTATCGCCAGCACGAGGCCCAGTGTCGTCGCCGTGAAACCGATTGCAATTGTTTCGCGAATGCCTTGCCAAAGTTCTGGTCCGGCTGTCGTGAAATCGGGTGGATAAAGAGATCCGAAACTAGCGACAACTTCGTCGAATAAGCCGAATGCAGAAATCAGCGGCATTTCAATTGTGACTAGTGCAAAGACCAACACCGCCAAAAATGTGACGCCAGCAGTTGCTCGTAGTGTTCGTTCGTATGTCCAAGGTGGTGTGAGTCGACGCGTAGTCACTGCATCAATCAGCAATCGCTGGTCGCGTCGCTCTCTTGCAAGTGTTCGCTTAGTTGGCGTGGTAGGTGCCGACAAGTTATCACCGATGATTGAGGCTCTCAGTCTTGCGGCAATTACTTCGATGATCGTGATCGTTACAAAGATCACAGAAACGGCACTAATCGCGCGCTGATAGTCGAGCCCGCGGAGCTCCATTTGAATGACGAAGCCGACGCCACCTGCACCGACGAAACCAAGAATTGCAGATTCGCGCAAGTTGATATCTAAGCGATACAACGCAGTGCCGATGCACGACGGTGTTATTTGCGGAACGATGGTTGCCAAGATTGTTTGCCACTTGCCCGCGCCAGTTGAACTCACCGCTTCACGCGACATCGCCTCAGTATTTTCAATCGCCTCGGTAAACAACTTGCCGATCATGCCGATCGAGTGAATCGCCAATGCCAAAATGCCGGGCAGTGGGCCGATTCCGAGAGGCCAAGTCATGATTGCCGCGAGCACCAAAGTCGGTACGGCACGAGCGAGGGTGATTACCCCGCGTGCAGTGGCGAACACAACTGGGTTTGGTGTCGTGTTTCGGGCCGCGAAAAACGCTAATGGAATGCTGATCAACACCGACAAAGTGGTGCCAATGACGGCCATCCAAATTGTCTCGATCGTTGCTTCGATCACCTTCGGCAGATTGTCGAAATTCGGCGGAAACATGTACGTAATCAAGTTCCATAATTCTTCAAAGCCACCAAACAATGTCGACAAGGTCATGTCGATGTATGTCCATGACCACACGGTCGCTGCAAGAAAAGAAACAAAAATAATCAACAACGCGCCACTCTGCCACTTGCGCGGTGCTCGCGTTAACTGGTTTTTTGGCCTGCGAGTTAACGGCTCGACGTGCGCCGCTGTCATGCTATGCCTCTACAGAGTCGGCGGCTTTTGCTGCGTCAAAACTTTCGGTCGGTGCCAAAAGTTCTGACTCGCGATCGACGCGACGATAGACATCCATAACATCGGCTTGCGACAAGCCTGTGGCATCACGATCAAGTACCACGCGTCCATCACGAAGACCGACTATTCGATGAGCCCAGCCCATCGCCAGTTCGACCTGGTGCAAAGTAACAATGATCGTCATTTTTTCTTCGGTCGCGACTTGCAGCATCAATTCTAAAACTTGCGCGCTCGACTCGGGGTCAAGCGATGCCACTGGTTCATCGGCAAGCAAAATTTCTGGTTGTTGCATGATCGTGCGAGCGATCGCAACGCGCTGCATCTGCCCACCCGAAAGTGTGTCGGCGCGTTGGTAAGCCTGCGGCGCAAGACCGACACGGTCGAGATGATCAAATGCTTCGCGACGCAATTGTTTTGGATAACTCCAGACGCCATATCGTGGGCCACCCAAGCGACCAAGAGCGCCACTCAAAACATTCTCAAGACATGTTGCGCGACCAACCAAACCGAACTGCTGAAAAACGAAACCTACGTTGCGACGCACTGCACGAAGTTCGCGATTTGAAGCAGATGACACCTCGGTTCCGAGGACTTTCACACTGCCAGAAGTTGGCTTGTGCAAGCCGTTGAGGTGACGCATCAAGGTCGACTTGCCCGAACCAGAAAGCCCAATCAGCGACAACAGCTGACCTTTGGGCACTTCGAGACTTACATTATCGAGCGCCAAAGTTCCGTTTGGAAAGCGCTTAGAAACCCCGGTGAGGCTAATGAGGGGATTAGCCCCACCGGAGAACGAATTTGACATTATTGAATTAATAAATCGGTTGAGTTTTGAACTACGAACTCAGCGACACCTGCTCGACTTGGTTGCTTCACAAACCTGACGAATGCCGTCATATGCAGCATCAGTCGTCGTTTTGAAACCCCATGTCGAGTCTTCAATTACGTTGCATGTAGCTTCGGTTGTGCAGTAACCAGCAGCAACGAACGCAGTCTTGTTGATTTTCTCTAACACCGTCGTCTTGATGATGTTGAACAAATCTGCTGGCAGGTCTTTGCGAACTGCGAGCGGAGAGTTCGTGATCGGTTCGCTCTTCCAAACGATTTTGTAGTCTGCAAGGCTGATCTTTCCAGCTTCTGGAAGAGTCTTGTTGAACATGTCGTCGTATACGAAACCCGCATCACAAGTGCCAGTTGCTACTGCGAGCACTGACTTGTCGTGACCACCAGCGAGAATTGATGTGTAGTCGCGGTCGGTTA
>CAMAQQ010000174.1 GCA_945860575.1 Ferrithrix thermotolerans DSM 19514 | reverse complement strand
TAAAAGAACAAGCATTATTAATACAATCGCAACAGCAATAACGCTTGCAAGTAATCTAATTTTCAGTCGTGCTTTATTTCTTAGCACTAGAAAAGTGCATGAGAAAACTGTAATTATTAGGAAGGCTAATACGACCTTGGGAATCAAGGGAGCACGACAACTTTGGTGCCGCGGGTGGCGAATTTGAAGATCAGTTTTGCGTCGTCGGGCGCCATTCGCAGACAACCACTGCCCTGAAACGAACCGAGTTGGTCTTCAGTCTGAAGAGCCTTGCCATTTTTGACTGGAATCTCGTGAAACCCGATGTTGCCACCGGCTGGCCCAAACGCAAAGCGTGTCATGTTGATGAACCAAACACCTTCGAAATCTAAACTATATGAACGTAGCGACTGACTGGTGACTTGATATTCGCCGGGCTTCGGCACGCCACGACGACCAGAGACCGGCATCGCCTCACGAACTTTATTGTTCGCATCCACAACCCAGACCCACTGCAGATTGTTTTGATAAACAACTCTTCGACCGACACCAGAATTGGCGGGAAGCGCGGGCGGATTTAAGCGCGTATATTCAGGAAATCTCAGTGCGCGCGCAGGATACAAAAGTGCAGTTTCAGCCGCAGTCGGTGTCGGCACGATTGTCGAAGTAGTGGTCGTAGATGCAAGCGTCGTTGACGTTGTACTAGATGTCGTCGATGATTCTCCGGCCGCATTTGCAATCGATGATAACCAAGCGGTCGCGATTAATACTGGGCAGATCAGTACTGGGCCGATCAGTACTGGGCCGATGAATGCACGCGCAACAACTGAGCGAAAAGTAGATCTCATTAGCGTTTTTTTGATTTCACTTTTTGCAAACTTGGAATATACACAAGTGGGTCGTCAACAATTTCATATCGCTTGCCCCAATTGCTGGCAAACCCTTGCACCATGGCTGCGAAAGGCAAAGCCAACACTGCACCAATCGGGCCGAGCACCGCACCACCAGCAATCGCGGCGCCAAACGCAACTGCGGCGTGCAACTCAAGCGTGCGCGCAGTTACACGCGGCGCGAGTAAGAAATTCTCTAATTGCTGATACACGGCGATAAAAATAATCACGATCAATGCCTTTATTGGTGAGTCTAAAAACGCTAGCAAAATCGGCAAGACTCCTGCGAGATACGTTCCGACAACTGGCAAGAACTGCGAAACTAATCCGACCCAGATTGCCAGTGCAATCGGCGCGGGCGTGCCAATGGCTTGAAACACAATCCAGTGAAATATTGCGGAGATCACGGCGAGCAATGCGCGCGAATAAATGTAACCACCAGTTTTGGCGATCGCCAGATCAAAGACTGTCAACACAACTCGTTGTTGTTTGACCGGCAAGCGACTGCACAACGCGCGACGCAATCTTGGGCCATCTGAAATCAAATAAAATGTAAACAAAGTGATGGATAAAATCTGCAATAACCCGCTCAACGCACCTAACGATAAACCAACGACACGATCTTGTTGATTTGTAAAAAAGTTATTTAGCGAACCGTTTGGGTCGCTTACGGCTTTAATCCAAGATTGTGGATTAATTGACGAGCCGAATGTGTCGTTGATAAATCCAACAGTGTCAGTGACATATTGATCTCGATTATTTATCAAATCTCGAGTCTGTGTTGCAACGAGCGTGCCGATTGCTGCACCAAACGAAGCAACGGCAACAAATACGCCGACAAGCATTAAGGCGGTGGCTGCACCGCGTTTCCATCCGCGCGCCGCAAGTCGATTGACTGCGGGCTCAATTGCCAATGCCAAAAATAATGAGATAACAAGCAGAATTAAAAAGTCAGATAACTTATGAAACAACTCGCGAACCACGAGCAGTGCAAGCGCCCCAACCCAAAACAACGCGATTGCGCGAGGCACCCAACTAGGCATCTTGTCGCGAGAAAGTTGGGCAGATTTCTCAGAAGCCTTAATTGGCAAAGATTTGCCATCCGCCTTATGACCCATGGCATCTATTCTACTTGCCGTTGATATATGCAAACAGCGCAATTCGGTGCCACGATAGAAGCAACGATATGAAAAAACTTGACATCAATTCGGCAATCACCACTGTTCGCGATCAAATCGGTGAGGCAATTCGCGCGCGCGTTATTGGCCCGAACGCCGACCAGAGAACGCAAGAAATAATTGATGCACCAGGCGAGCGTCTCTTCACTGAAGACCGACCAATTATTCGAGTTCACTCAGACGCATCAATGTTTATCGGAGGTCTTCGTGCATTGTTATTGCAATCACTTCACCCACTTGCAATGGCGGGTGTTGCACAACATTCTGATTATCGCAACGACCCGTGGGGACGCTTGCAGCGCACGGCAGATTTTTTAGCGACGACAACATTTGGGCCGGTTGACGAAGTTGAAAAAATAATCGCAAGAATCAAAATGGTTCACACACGTGTTACTGGTTTTGCGAGCGATGGTCGACCATACTCAGCGAATGATCCGCATCTTTTGCGCTGGGTTCATGTCGCCGAAGTTGAATCGTTTCTCGCGGCGCATCAGAGATACGGCGCGTATCCACTCGATCAACAAGGCCGCGATGGCTACGTGCAAGATGTCGCAGTAATCGCGCGTTTACTCGGAGTACCGAACCCGCCAGAGTCAGAGCAAGAACTTAAACAACAACTGCACGACTACCGCCCAGAACTTGCAAGCACCGACGAGTCGCGCGACGCAGCAAAATATTTGATTTTCGAACCACCACTGCCAGTGACTGCACGCGTTGCATACTCGGCGCTAGTGGCGGCAACAATTGCGACTTTGCCAAGTTGGACACGAAAGCCACTTCGCTTGCCACTTCTGCCGATCACAGAAAAATTCGCACTACGTCCGTTAGGTGACGCAGTAACTCGCGCAATTCGCTGGGCAACCGTGCCAACATCGCCTTATCTACGCGACAACGATAATCTCGCGCGTTGAACGAACGCGTTATATAAATTTTGTTGCAGCGGGTCCGTGGCGGCTGTGTCTTCTGGGTGCCACTGCATGCCGAGCAGCCACTTCGTGCGATGCTCAACTGCTTCAAGAATTCCGTCTGGGGCGTGCCCCACAGCAACCAAATCATCGGCGAGTTTCAAAATCCCTTGGTGATGAAATGACGCGCCATTAATTTTCGTCGCGCCGAGTGCCTCAGCCATTCGAGTTCCACTTTTAATATTCACTTCGTGCAAAGCAAACTCTTCGCCAACCGGAAACTGCTTCGGCGCGTGCGCAAGCAGTTCGTTCGCATTAGCAAGTTCACCAAGATGCTGCACAAGCGAACCGCCAAGCACGACATTTACTAACTGCATTCCGCGACACACAGCCAGCACGG
>CAMAQQ010000173.1 GCA_945860575.1 Ferrithrix thermotolerans DSM 19514 | reverse complement strand
GCAATCGGGTGGTTGATATACAACTCACCACTTGATCTATTTTGCGAAGCATGCGCCGATCGAGCCATCTCATAAGCAGCATTAATTTGCGATACAGAACCTTTCGGATGGCGCGCTTTATACGCCGTCAACAGGGGCGAAAGTTCTTCTGCGATTGTCGTGTTCTGGCGCCGCCACGGCAGCACCCGAGATGCGGTGCCCATGACTTAAGCGTACTAGCGGTAACGCGACTGCTTAATGCTGTACTTAACGGCGCTTCTTGCGAGGTCGAGGTGGATGAGTCAGAGCGCTCGTCGCACGATGCGCGGCCTGAGCAACCAACTCTTGGTTCGTGACTGTAGACGATTCAGTTGCTGACGCACCCGAAGACTTTGAGGATTTTGCAACTGCCAAGCGTGAAATGTCGCCATGACCCATCAATTCTGCCATCGCCTCACCAACAGCGATCTGCCCTTTAAATGGGCGATATTTCGATTCGTTTTGCTTGAAAACATCAAGCAATGGCACCGCAACAAATATCGAAGAATAAGTTCCGGCGACCATGCCAACCAGCAGAGCAACCGCGAAGTCTTCGAGACTTTTTGCACCCAACACAAATGAACCTACGACCAAAAGTGAAACCACTGGAAGCGAGGATGCCAGAGTTGTGTTGAGCGATCGCGCGAGTACTTCGTTGGTCGAGATGTTTGCGATATTGGCGAAGGATTGCCGAGATGTCGCAAACTTCTTAGAGTTCTCAAGCACTCGATCGAATACAACCACCGTGTCATATAACGAAAAACCAAGAATCGTCAAAAATGCGATCACCGTGGCTGGTGTAAGTTCAAAACCAAGCAACGAATAAACACCAACGCTGATCACTACGTCGTGTGCCATGGCGATAATCGCGGTGAGTGCCATCTTCCATTCGAGGCGCCATGAAATATAAAACGAGACGACCACGAAGAACACCAGCAATGCCCGCAAGGCTTTCTCGGTAATGCTTCGACCCCAAGAAGAACTAACCGATGCGACGCTGACTTCGTCTACAGAAACTTTGGCCACCTCGGCGAAAGATTTTTGTACAGCAAGTCGCACTTGCTCTGTTTGATCCCCCACTTGTACGCGCATTATTTGCAACTCGGTGCCCGTTAGAAATTGAATCTTGGCACTAGCCGATTCAATATTGTTGTCTTCTAAAACTTTGCGAGCATCTTCGTCGGTAAGTTTGCCGGCAGAACTATTTGACGGAACCTCCCATGCGACACCACCACGAAAATCGATACCAAGTTCAAGACCTTGAACGAGTAGCGACCCCGCACCGGCTACAACTATTACGAGCGAAATTGCAAAGCCGATAACTCGACGACCGATAAAATCAAACGTGGTTTCTCCACGATAAAGACGACCAAGACCATTAATAATTTTCATCGCAACACCTCTGGCTTGATCGTTTGAATGCCAAGAACTTTTCTACCTTGAACTCGCTTTGAACGCGCAAATAACAACACCGCGCTTCGAGTAAAGAAAAAAGTTATAAAGAGATCTGTCAGCGCAGAAATACCAAGGAAGAAAGCGAAACCTCGAACTGACCCCACTGTTAGAAACCACAAAACAGCGGCACAGAGAAACGAAACCGTGTCGGCAGCCACAACTGTTCTCCATGCTGATTCGAAACTACGGATCACAGAGTTTTTGAGAGTCTTGCCGACGCGAATTTCGTCTTTAATTCGCTCAAAGAAAACGATGTAAGAGTCGACAGCAATACCAATTGAAACGATAATTCCTGCGATTCCCGATAGTGACAACGCCAAACCGTTTGTTCGTGACAACACCGAAATCACGCTCCATAAAAGTGCCGTCGAAATCATCAATCCCGCAACGACAAATAGCGCCATGAGTCGGTAGTAAGCAACCAGCAAAAGCAGCACCAGCAAGATGCCAACGATTCCAGAAATTACAGCGGCTCGAAGTGAATCTGATCCGAGAGTTGCAGAAACCGTTTGCGCCTGTGAAACACCAAAGCGCACGGGCACTGCACCGAACTCTAAAATCTTGGCCAAGTCGCGAGCTTCTTCAGCTGTAAATGACCCACTGATTTGAACGCTGCCACCCGTGAACTCTGGTTCGTTAACACTTGGAGCTGAAATAACAGTGCCGTCTAGAACCATCGCCAACTGACCAGTTGGGCATTGCTCGGTTTTGTTAAAGCACGCCGCGGCCATTTTGTTCCATTGAATATCGCCATCCGCTCCACTGCGCAAACTCACGACAACTGTCCACTCGCCCGTCTGCACGTCTGCACGAGCATCATTTTTGAAAACTTTTCCGGACGCACCAGCAGGCCCGACAACATAAGCAACGCCTTGCTTGTCGAGCAATAAAACCGTCTGAGTTGGATCATTTGGATCTTCACCGAGTTCAACTTTCGGCACAGCCGCCGCATCTGTTGGCGTCGCAGTTGCTGAGTCGATAACGGGCACGGTTGTCGATGAATTGCCTGGGGTAGTCGTTGTAGTTATTGCAGAACTATTTAGGCGCCGTGAACTTCCTGGCCCACCAGCAACCGGAACCGTGCTTGTCACCGCTGGCTGTTTCGTGTCTTGTGTCGTGTCTTGTGTCGTGTCACCAGCGATTGTTGTTGGACCGTTTTCATTTAGCGTTCCAGTTTGCAAAACTGGACGCAACAAAAGTTCTCCAGTACGACCAATGATGTCGAGTGCTTGCTGCTGATCTTTAACGCCAGGCAAGTTGACGATCACAGTGCCGCCTTGCAAAATAATTTCAGGTTCAGCCACGCCGATTGAGTCGACTCGAGATCGAATAATTTCAACTGCTACGTCAAGATTCGCTGCATCGTATTCGCCTTCTGGTTGCAAAGTTACCGAAGCACCGCCTTGAAGATCAAGACCAAGGGCAGGTTTATTGCCTGCGATCAAGTTTGCCGTGAATGAACTAGCGACGATAACGATCAGCAAAACTAATGTGACTATGTGACGACGCTTATTCATTTAAGTTGTTCATCTTTTCGATTAGCGAGGAATAAAACTCAATTACTTTTCTGATTTTTTATCGATTGCTTTATCCTCTGAAGGTATTGAAACCTTGCGAGCGATTGAGCCCTTAGTAACCCGAACTTCAACTTTTTCGGCTATTTCGATCCACAGCAGATCATCTTCGACCGCCGATACGAAGCCATAAATACCAGAGTTCATTATCACTTCATCGCCTTCGGCAATGCTCGACTGCAATCTTGCTGTCTCTTTTTGGCGCTTGCGCTGAGGGCGAAGCAACAAGAAGTACATTGCGGCAAAAATCAAGACCAACGGCAACATACTGAGTATCGGGTTGCTTTTTGTTGCTGTTTCAGTTGCGGCAACCACCACTGAAAGATTCGAAACGACTGTTGCGGCGAGAGTAATAGACATAGC
>CAMAQQ010000172.1 GCA_945860575.1 Ferrithrix thermotolerans DSM 19514 | reverse complement strand
ATCGGCGCAGTAATCGGCGTTTTGTTTATGATCGTTGCATCAATAACATTTTTGCCTGCGCTGTTGGCGATGGTGAAGCATCGCATTGACTCAACGACTCGGGCGGCGTTAATTGCGTTGGTCGTTTTCGTCACATTCGCCTTTGTTGCGTTGTTACGACACACATTGAAAATATTTTTCGCCTGTTTGATTGCAACAGTTGTGATCATGTTGCTGAGTTTCGTTGTCAAGCCGTTGCGTCAGCCGATCAAACATCGCGCGAAGAAAGCCAAAGAACTCACTTTCTGGTATCGCTGGAGTCGTTTCATCCAGCGTCGTCCGTGGCCCGCGGCAATTGGTGCGACAGCAGTTCTGCTCGTTTTATCGGCGCCTTTAGTTTCGATTCGACTTGGCTTTGGTGATACAGGCAACGACCCAAAAGAGTCGACGGTGCGCAAGGCCTATGACCTGATTGCCGCGGGTTTTGGTCCAGGTTTTAATGGTCCTCTATATATAACGGTGCAAGGCGACACGGCGGGCCAGCCAGAAAAATTGCAAGCATTTGTCGAAACGATTAGCGCGACCGAGGGCGTTGCGTATGCGCAGGCGGTGCCCGCGTCTGGCGATGGGTCGTTGTCGCTAGTCATTGCTTATCCAAAAACGGCGCCTCAAGACGAGGCGACTTATGATCTCGTCAAGTTTTTGCGCAGTGATGTAGTGCCCGCGACCGGCGTTGATGCAAAAGTTGGCGGTTTCACCGCCGCTGGTTCTGATTTTGCAACCGCGCTCGGTTCGCGAATGCCGTATTTGTTTATCGGTGTGTTGTCGCTTTCGTTTTTGTTGTTGATGGCAGTGTTTCGCAGTTTGTTGGTGCCGTTAAAAGCAGTGATTATGAACTTGTTGTCGATCGGTGCGGCGTATGGCGTGCTCGTTGCGGTGTTTCAGTGGGGGTGGGGTATCAATTTGATTGGCATTGACAAGGCCGGCCCGATTGAGTCGTGGGCGCCGATGATGTTGTTTGCGATCGTGTTCGGTTTGTCGATGGACTACGAAGTGTTTTTGCTTTCGCGTGTCAAAGAAGAATATGACCGCACGGGCGACAACGCGACCGCAGTTGCTGATGGTTTAACTGCGACGGCGCGTGTGATCACTGCTGCTGCGTTGATCATGGTGTTTGTCTTCGGCGCTTTCGTGCTCGGCTGGGATCGCGACTTGAAACTTTTCGGTTTGGGTTTGTCAGTTGCGGTGTTCATCGATGCGACGATCGTGCGTATGGTTTTGGTGCCTGCGACAATGGAACTTCTCGGTGATCGCAACTGGTGGATACCAGCGTGGATCAACAAGTTGTTGCCGAAGATCGACGTCGAAGGTCACCACCACACGAAATAGTTAGTTCGCTAATTGCGCAGTTGAGTGTTTGCGAGTCAGGCGTGACGAGCCGTAGGCAGCAAACATGCAACACACACCAGCGATTACAAACGATGACTTATACGAGCCGATCTCTGCGTCCCCAGCCGAATTCATCGTGAAGTGGTTCGATCAGAATGCTCGGTGTCGAGCGAAACCCAGATGCGCCGAGCAATGTGATGAATGCAACAACAAAGATCACCCACGCATCATGCGGTTTCTTTGTTGATTTCACTCTAAAACAATAACCACTTTTTTGATCGTCTAGTGTTGTCTAAATCAAAGCATCGCGCCAACAAGCTACGAATCTGAAGTTATTCTGTTTAAGTCTTGCAATTCTTTTTGCCACAACAAATCTGCCAGCAAGTGCTGCGGTCAATGGTGGTAAATGCACAAAAGTTGGTCAAACTCAAGTAACTAAAAGCATTAGTTACATCTGCGCTAAGTCTGGCAAAAAAACTGTGTGGCAAGTTAAGACGTCTTCAACCACAACCACAACCACAACCACAACCACGACCACAACAACAATCCCAGCTGAAAAATATGTTGCTCCGACTACAACAGGCACAAGCACCGACGATTGCAAACTCGTCGAAGCCAGCCCTGAACGCAAAAAATGGGGAAACATTTTCGTCGCCTTCCCTCCAATCGGCGGCAATTTCGAACCGACCGGCACATTTAAAGTCGCACTCGTGCCAATCGATTGGGCTGACTTGCCAGGTGAAGCAAACCCACTCGCACGTGCAACCGATCAAATGAAAATCTTCACCGAATGGTTCGACACAGTTTCTGAGGGCAAAGTCAAATTCGTCTGGTCGGCATACGACAAGTACGTGCGCATCCCTGGCTCAGCGCAAACCTACAATCAATCGCGATCAGGCGCCGGAGACCAATTAGCGAACGCCGCGATCGCAGCCGCTGATCCGTTCATTGATTTCACAAACATTCGCGCGGTCTACTTCTTGCCACCAAAAGATCAAAAAGTTTTCAACGAAAGTTCGCAAGCGTTCAAAGATCTCAACCTCTCAGCGCCGATAGCGACAAACGAGGGGCCGATCATGAACTATGCACTCGCGGGCGCATACTTCGACGTCGCCCCACGAAACTATTGGAGCTACTGGGCTCACGAAACGGGCCACATGTTCAAACTGCCCGACCTGAAATACAACTGGAACAACTGGGGGCAAGTCGACTTGCCCGTGCCGATCGGGCCATTCAGCGGGTTCGATATGTTGTCAAATCAAGATGGTCCATCGCGCACATTGAGCAGTTGGCTGCGATGGATAATTGGTTGGTTGCCCGCCGAGTCGCTCTATTGTCAGAATTACGCGAACTTGACCAAGACAACAATCACGTTGAACCCAATCGATAATCGAACGACCGGCGTCAAGTCGGCGATGATCAAAATTTCGCCAACAAAAATAATTGCAGTCGAGTCACGACGACCTGCAAGTTTTGATTGCGCGGCGCCAACGAATAGGGCAGGTGTGTTGGTTTATATCGTTGACGCAACAGTTGGTCATGGTGAAGGCACTCAGACTTTGGTGCCACCGTCGGGTCGAGGTCTAGTTAGAAACAGTTGTGGCACACCGGGCATTCTCGATGCGATATTGAATGTCGGCGACTCGGTGACATCAAATGGCGTCACCGTCAAACTTGTCAAGTCAAGCACCTACGACACGATCGAGGTATCAAAGGCCGGTTAAAAGTTGCTAGTGGCAAGTCATTACAGACTCACCACTAGCAAGTAGAAATTAATTCAATTCTCAGTTATAGATTGCTCTCAGTGCTACGTAAATGCCGGCAACGTTAAGTGCAAGTGTATAAAGCTGGAAAAGAGGCCATGGTTGATTTTTGAGGTTTTTGCCAATTGCGGTCTTTTTTTCTGCAGCAGTCAAGTCTTCGGATTCTTTTTGAAAGTCCATCAACGCATTGCTGATAAAAAGCCATGAAGTTAAACATGAAGCAATTGCACCGAATGCAACTAGCATTTTGAGGTTGTCAGAGGCGGTTGCGATATCGCC
>CAMAQQ010000171.1 GCA_945860575.1 Ferrithrix thermotolerans DSM 19514 | reverse complement strand
TCGCCAAGAATGCCAAGTGCAGTTGCGTCAACATCTTCGATCAACGCGGGAATGTGGGCCCACATAACAACATTGCCGTCGCTGAGTGAGCCGTCGAGTTGCGACATTGCACGACCTTTGACCACGCGTTGTTGCAGTGAATCGTGAATTGTGCCTGGTGAATCGTGAATATGTTGACGCGCAGGTGTTAGTTCAGGCGACGGTGCTGATGGCATTTTTGCGAACTGACCTGACGCTTCAAATTTTCGATCACCGAGTGCAGCGTTTACAGTGAGAATTTCACGATCGCCAACGCGCGCGACTGCGCGACCCTGAGTAATTTGTGGACCGTTTACAACGAGAGTGACATCAATCGTCACGAGTTCGTTTGTTTTGGCGAACGACAAATATTGCGCCGTCGCCCAAACTAGGTTGCGTTGCGAAACAGTTTCTAGCGCACTAATGCAAGCACCGAGCCCAGCCCCGCCAAAAAGAAACGAGCCTCCCGTTGAGATGCGAAGATCGACCGGCATCTCGAACCTTGTTGAGTCGCCAACTTGAGTTAATCCAAGAAAACTACGGCTATTCACTTTTTCATTCTAATAAGTTGAGGCTCGCTGCAGACTAGTTTTGATGTATGACAGATACTCCATGGCGCGGTGACGCGGTCTCACTTGTTGAGGCATTTAGAAATGGTGAGCGCTCGCCACTCGAAGAATTACGCGCGACTTTTGCGGCAATTTCGCAAAGTAACCTCAATGCTTTTTGTTTCTTAGATCAAGAAGCAGCCGAGCGTGATGCAAAAAACGCGGATGTGTCGTTGCCGTTTGGTGGTGTGCCGTTTGGCGTTAAAGAACTTGACAACGTTGAAGGTTGGCCCGACACCGAAGCATGCATGGTTTTCAAAGATCGCATCGCAACAACGACCGACACACAAGTGAATCGAATTTGTCGCGATGGTGGCGCGGTGAAAGTTGGTCAAACAACTGCCAGTGAATTCGGTGGTGTTAATTTGACGCGAACAGTTCTACACGGCGCGACACATAATCCATGGAAACACGGCCATACACCCGGAGGCTCTTCAGGTGGAACCGCATCTGGCGTTGCTGGCGGACTGGTAAGCATCGCAACGGGCGGAGATGGCGGCGGATCAATTCGAATTCCGGCTGGCTTCACCGGCTTGGTTGGTTTGAAGGCGACATTTGGTCGAATTCCGCGCGGGCCTGGTGCATCGAACGGGAATTTGACGACTGTTACCGGTTGCTTGTCGCGAAGTGTGCGAGACACCGCGCGATGGTTTGATGTCGCCAACGGTCACGAAGCGCACGACCCTTTGAGTTTGCCGCGCGTTTCTGGATGGGAAGCCGGACTAGGAAGTGTTGAAACAAAAGGTTTGCGCGTCGCTGTTGTATCGAATTTTGGTGGCGGAGTTGTTTCGCCTGCGATGTGGGAGTTAATCGAGCGTGCCGCTGAAAGCTTGATCAAAGTCGCTGGTCTGAAGCGACGCGAGTCGGTCGATGTTTCGTTGCCACGACTTGGCGCGGCGTGGTCAGTGACTGGCTCGGTGGCAATTAGAAACCAACTCAAAGATCATTGGCCAGCATGTGCCGATCAATTGACTCCCGAAATTCGTTATGGTCAAAAAATGACCGAGAATCTTTACGGTTCAGAGGCGCGCGGCAAATTTGAGCAGCGACGCATTGAACTAAATAATCGCATGGCATCAATATTTAGCGAAGTTGATTTGATTATTACAGCGAGCAACCCTGATGTTGCATTCAACGCTGAGGGTCCGCTGCCAGATACTTTCGGTGGCATTGTTGCGGGTGCGCGCAACAACGGTGTACTGACGATTCCAGCAAATATTTATGGCAACCCCGGCATTTCGGTGCCAGTTGGTTTAGTAGATGGTTTGCCCGTCGGCATGCAAATCATGGCGCGGCACTTCGAAGAGCCACTTCTTCTCGAACTCGCCCTCGCGGTCGAGCGCACTCAACCCTGGCCACTTGTAGCTCCCTAACCTCGCGGATGAATCAATTTAGTAGTTCGCATATTTCGGATACGACTAGTTTTCGACAAGATATTCAACTACTGCGAGCGATCGCAATTCTCTTCGTAGTTCTTAACCACATTGACTTTGCGTTTCTTTCGGTTCCGGCTGGATACCGCGGAGTAGACGTATTTTTTGTCGTGTCTGGCTTTGTTATTATGTCATCGCTCTTGCGACAAGAGGGCGACGGTCACAACTTTTCTTTGGTAAATTTTCTCAAAAGACGCGTCCAAAGGCTCTATCCGGCATTTCTTGCCGTGATCGTTTGTGTGTTTATCATTTCATTTTTGACGCAGTCATTCATCAAAGTTCAGCAAGAAACTGCACGCACGGGTGCGGGCGCATCACTATTTCTCGCCAATTACGTTTTACTTGCAAGAAAAGTTGACTACTTTAACCCGCTCTATCCCAACCCATTGACACACACCTGGTCGCTTTCAGTTGAAGAGCAGTTTTACATCTCACTTGGGCTATTTTTTCTACTTCTAAAAAAATTGAGGGTCAGCCTTTCTGGGTTGTTGTCGATGATCGTCGTTGGTGCAATGGCTGGGCTAAGTCTTTACAGCTGTCTGAACTTTAAAAATCTTCCGAACGCAGAGCGTTTCTTTCCGAATCAGGATCTCTTTACTTTTTACTCTTTTCATTCTCGGGCATGGCAACTTTTGGCAGGGGTTTTTGTCGCGCAAGCAATCGAGCGATTGCCCAAGAAGGGCTTTAAATTTCGATCAGAGCTTTCATCAGTAATGGCGATTATTTCGTTTTTCGCGATTCTTAGGGGTCTTACAGCCGGGGCAGAAGAGCATCAACTTGGCCGTGATGCGGTATTGATCACGGTTGCGTCGACACTTTTCATTTTTTCGATTTCTTTTTCGTTTAAAAGCCTTAGCCAAATCAGACTTCCAAAAATAATTAAATGGTTAGGTGATCGCTCATATTCGATTTATCTGGTTCATTGGCCAATAATCCTTTTCGGTCAGCAAATTTTTGGCGGTTCAACTTTTCTTAAATTGTCGTGCCTGACATTGACGATAATTGCAGCCGAGTATTTGTACCGCAAAGTTGAGTATCGATATCACGATCGAAATAGTGGTGGAAATCGAAATATTTTGAAACTGTTCGCTTTCGGACAAGCGGCGACTCTTTGTCTGATGGGCGCGTTGATGGGCTTTGGAAATCTGCGATATAACCAAACCCAGGCTTACCCCGCATGGGAAAGAGTCCCTGCAGGTTGTACTGGCCCTGTTATTAACTGCGATATTGACTTTGCGAATTCAACTGGATTTGTACTTCTTGAAGGCAACTCACATGCAGGAACAATCCTCCACACATTCATCAAAATTACCCAAGAACTGAGACTTAGCAGTCGAGTTACTGCTGGCCAGATAGATGTTTTG
>CAMAQQ010000170.1 GCA_945860575.1 Ferrithrix thermotolerans DSM 19514 | reverse complement strand
AGAACTTGAATTGGTGTGCGACCACCATGACGGTTGGCAACTAGTTGCATCTCGCCAACAGTTTCAGCCGCGTGCACATGAATTCGAGCCTCGTATTTTGCAGCCAGAGCGGCGAGTGTGCGTAAGTGATCTTCGCCGAGCAAATATGTGCTGTGCGGAGCAACCCAGCCTGTTGAGCCGAGTGAGTCGCGCGGGGCTTCTAGCCATTTTGTAGCCCACGCCAGGCGATCGTCAAATTTAAGTGGCTCTGGACCGTCTGATTCTAGAAAGTTTGGCCCTGTTTGAATTCTCATAGAGCTCGATTTTGCAACCTCTATTGCAGCATCGGGCAAATAATACATGTCAAGCGAAGTTGTAATGCCGCCGAGCAGAGATTCAAGTGCCGCAAGTTCGGTGCCCGCATGAACGGCTTCGTCGTTGAGAACTTTAACCTCAGCGGGCATCAGACGAGCAAGAAAATCTTCAAGACTCATGTCATCACCGAGGCCGCGAAATAAAGTCATGCCAAGGTGAGTGTGAGTATTTATCAAACCTGGCATCACGATCGCTCCGCGTGCATCAATAACTTCGGCGGCGGTGTGTTCTACCTTTCCGCTGGCAATGGCTCTAATTGAACCGTCTGCGCCGACGACTAGCGATCCATCATCAATCACCGAACCTTGTTTATCGACAGTAACGACTTGTGCGTTGATAATCGCAACCATGTCTCTTTTGATTGTTTTGTCGTTCATGATTTTTGGCTTTCAATGTCGATTTGTTTGAGAATGTTTGCAAGCATTCCGCCGACTCGAGCCGCCGATGCTTTGCCGATCGCCAAAACTTCGTCGCCCGAAAGTTTTTCACCAGAGATTCCGGCGGCAAGATTCGTTGCCAGCGACAATGCAAGAACTTCCATATTCATATGTCTTGCGGCGATCGTCTCCATCACTGTTGACATGCCGACCAGATCGGCACCCCAAATGCGCGCAGCACGAATTTCTGCGGGTGTTTCAAAGTGCGGACCATGAAATCCCATATATATGCCTTCGTGCAAAGTTGGGTCGACAAGCTTGGCGATTGTGCGAAGTCGCTCACTGTATGCATCGGTCAAGTCAACAAAGCGACCATGCATTGGCGCAGGCGCATCAGCACCTGTTAGTGGCGAGAAACCAGTCAGGTTGATGTGATCAGAAATAAGCGCCGTTGCACCGACACCCCAGTCTGTGCGCAGACAACCCGCGGCGTTTGTCAACACGAGAGTTTTGCAACCGGCAAATGCCGCGGTGCGAACTGCGTGTACGACCGAGTTGACGCCGTGACCTTCATAAAGATGTGTGCGACCAGTGAGCAACAGCACACGCGACTTGCCAACCGTGACACTTTTAAGAGTGCCACCATGGCCAATTGCCGAAGGTTTGATAAAGCCCGGAATCTCGGTGACCGAAATTTCGCTAGTTGCATCAAGTACCGAAGCGGCATGTGCCCAACCAGAACCCAAGACGGCCAAGACATCGTGATCGCCACCAAATTTTTTAACGACAACTTCTGCGGCCTGCATTGCCAAGTCGTAAGCATTGCTTGTGTTCGCAGTTTCCATAAAATCAGGCTACGGCGAGATACGAAATTTGGTTTAAGACGAAGTGCCTTCTAATTCGTAAAGCACGATTGTGCTTGTTTTTGCAACCCATAAACCCGCGCCTGCTTGGCGAAAGTATTTTTTCAATTCGTTGCGATACCACAAACCTGAACGCGCATAAATTTCAAAGTCGGTAACGTCGCGATCGACATTGTGACGCAAATCAGTTTTGGTTGGTACTTCAAAAAATAAAACGTGCTTGGTTGCTCTGGCGAGGTTCTTAATTGCGCTTTTAGCAGCGCGGTCATCTAAATATTGCAGCACACTTTGACAAATCACAAGATCAAATTTTTTCTTGGGTGTCCAAACGCTGATATCGCGAAGTTCGTGGCCGTATTTTTGGCACGCGTGTTCGCTGACATCCACAGAAAGCACTTTGGTTTGTTTGTGGTTCTTGCGATAC
Organism: Ferrithrix thermotolerans DSM 19514; assembly: GCA_945860575.1. GTDB lineage: Bacteria > Actinomycetota > Acidimicrobiia > Acidimicrobiales > Ilumatobacteraceae > BACL27. The sequence continues at coordinate 1,459 of CAMAQQ010000170.1, read as the reverse complement.
CAACCAGACCAATAGCCGACGCCCGCGCCGACATCTAGAACCGAGCGCACTGGAATATCCCACCAATTACAAAACTCATTGACGCCGTTCGCCAAAGTTTCAATCTTTCGCCGCGAGTGCATCGGCGTCGTCGAATAGAAACGTTTAAAAAAACTGGCGTCAAACTGCGATCTTGGCACCTGTGTTGTGTAGCAGGTCTTTGAGTAGTCTTGCCACACGAGTAAAAAATCAAAACAGAGATGAGAAAAAATGTCGGTTTATGACGCAAAAATCGCCGGGTTAACCGGCAAGCAAGACTTGCTTGGTTCATTGAACGGATCAGTGACGCTCGTGGTCAATGTGGCCTCGAAGTGTGGTTTGACGCCGCAGTACACGGCGCTCGAGGAGTTGCAAAAACAATATTCAGCGCAAGGGTTCACCGTGTTGGGTGTGCCGTGTAATCAGTTCGGGGCGCAAGAGCCTGGTTCTGCAAGCGAAATCGAGACATTTTGCTCGTCAAATTATGGTGTGACGTTTCCGATGTCTGAAAAAATCGAGGTGAACGGCGTTGGGCGTCACGAGTTGTACAACACACTGACTGTTGTCGCTGACGCCGAAGGTCACTCGGGCGACATTCGCTGGAACTTTGAAAAGTTTTTGATCAGCCGTGACGGCAAAGTCGTTTGTCGTTTTAATCCGACAGTTGCGCCAGACGCGCCAGAAGTCGTCAACGCAATCAAAGAGCATTTGGCCAAATAATTTATGCGAACTGTCAAAGTTGCCGCATTGCAGATGTCGATGTCGACGAAAGTTGACGAGAACATCGCAACTGCCGAACGACTTGTACGCAGCGCCGCAAAACAAGGCGCACAAATTATTTTGATCCCAGAACTATTTGAGGGCCATTATTTTTGCAAAGATCAAACAACTGACGACTTGAATCGCGCTATTGAAATGTCGTCGCACCCGACGGTTGCGCATTTTGCCAAAGTCGCAAAAGAATTGAGTGTTGTTTTGCCGATCAGCGTTTATGAGCGCGCCAATAATTCGTTGTTTAATTCGGTGGCGATAGTTGATGCCGACGGCAAGGTGCTCGGCACATATCGCAAGAGCCACATTCCAGATGGGCCTGGCTATAACGAGAAGTTTTATTTCAGCCCAGGCGACACCGGCTTCAAGGTTTGGCAAACAAAATACGCCAAGATCGGTGTCGGCATTTGTTGGGACCAATGGTTTCCTGAAGCGGCGCGCGTGATGACGCTGCGCGGTGCGGAGATTTTGCTTTATCCGACCGCGATTGGCAGTGAGCCTTCGAATGCTGAACTTGATTCATCTGGTCATTGGCAACGCGCGATGCAAGGCCACGCAGCAAGCAATTTGACGCCCGTGATGGCCGCCAATCGCACGGGCCGCGAAGTTGGTCGAGCAACTGAAATTACTTTTTACGGATGTTCGTTTATCTGTGATGCAACGGGCGCAA
>CAMAQQ010000169.1 GCA_945860575.1 Ferrithrix thermotolerans DSM 19514 | reverse complement strand
AGTTTGGAGTTCGTGTTTTAGATAAAAGGATGAACGCCGAATCTGGTTGGGATGCCGCGGTAGTTTTTTTGGGATCAAATTATGAAGGGATACAAGAGTCGTACGCCAAACAGATGCGCAAAATTATCGAGAAACTGACACCACGCCCGATTCTTTTGGTGAATACATCATTGTTCAGAAACTCGCAGCGTGATGTCAATCAAGTGCTTGATGATTTAGCCGTTGAGTTCAAAAATGTTTCAATCTTGGATTGGGCAACAATTTCTAAATCAGATGGTGTTTTGGCGCCAGATGGTGTTCATCTTTCTAATAACGGGCGAAGTATTTTTGCGGTGGCGGTCGCTCGGGCTCTTGACATTGCGCCATTTCGTGAGGGTGAATGCCTTGATTCGAAATTCAGAGATGATTCGGCGGCTGGCAAAGGCGTGATGCCAGACGTCGTAAGCACGGTGACTCAAACAACAGTTGCAACGGGCGAAGTCAAACCGGTGGTACCAACGCCAACTACGCTGCCGTAAATTTGTGATCGCCGATATATAGTCTCGGTCGGCGTTAATTTTGAACAACAAAAAATGCAGGGGTGCAAGGTGAAAATTGGAATCTTTGGTCAAACAATCAATTCAGGAACGATAGATGATGTCGTTGCCGAGGCAAAGCAAGTTGAAATTGATGGCTTTGCAAGTTATTGGGCGCCAAACATTTTTGGACATGATGCACTAACTGCACTCGCAATTGTTGGTCGCGAGGTTCCGCGAATCGAAATCGGCACGAGTGTTGTGCCGACTTATCCAAGGCATCCGATGGCGATTGCCCAACAATGCCACACGGTTAATGCCGCGTCAAAGGGACGTTTGTGTTTGGGCATTGGTCTAAGTCACAAAGTTGTGATCGAAGGCATGCTGGGCATGTCTTATGACAAACCAGTTCGACATTTACGTGAGTATCTTTCGATTCTGATGCCATTAGCGCGTTGCGAGGCGGCAAAATTCGCTGGTGAAACGCTGACGACACGTGGTTCGCTCTCTGGTGTTGGTGCGTCACCGTTTTCAGTTGTAGTTGCCGCACTTGGCGAACAAATGTTGCGCGTCACTGGCACGCTTGCCGACGGCACGCTGACTTGGTGCACAGGGCCAAAAACATTGCAGTCGCTGACTGTGCCGACGATTGTTGATGCTGCGAAAAAAGCCGAGCGAAAGTCGCCACGAGTGATTGCGGCGTTACCTGTTTGCGTGACAAGAGATGTTGCAAAGGCACAAGAAATTGCGGCAAAAGTTTTTGTTATTTACGGACAACTACCGAGTTACCGAGCGATGCTCGACCATGAAGGTGCTGCCGGACCCGCTGACATCGTTATCGCTGGTACGGCTGAGCAAGTCAAACAGCGTGTTGCCGATTTGGCTGGTATTGGCGTGACCGATTTTGCCGCAGTTGAGTTCAGCAGTGATCCAGATGAAATTGCGGCAACTCGGGACGCGATGAAGTCACTTATTTAGTTTTCGCTTTTGATTTTTTCGCCGGTTTCATCACGCGTTTTTTCACGAGTTTTTTAGGTTTTGTAGCGACTGGCATATTTTCGCGGGCGATGCGACGCGATTGCGCTCGTGCTCGTGCTTGAGCGGCAGTAACTTGCGCATGATGTGCTCGGCACAAAACTTCTAATCCTCCGACGCCATTTTGATCTGGACTTAGATGATGATGACAGCCCGGCCCGTAGCCGCCGCCGTTGCGCGCAGATATGTGGTTAACTTCGCAGTCGCGGCGCTCGGCTGTGCAACCTTGTTGTTGGCAGCGATACTTCGCACGACGCTTGGCGGCTGATCTGGCGAAACGCCAAATGTGATTTCGTTGCCACTCGCGCGCACACTTATTTGAGCACCAAGTTCGCCGGCGAGTTGAGGCGATTAGTTGATTGCACAACTGGCATCTGCCAGGTTCGCCATTCCATTGCCCGAGCGGGCAAGAAATTCGTTCGTCAGCGAGTGTCACTATCGGCGAATTTGAACAGGTGTGCCGAGCGCCGTCGAATTGACGATTTCAAAAAAGTCGTTGCCTTTGTCGTCGACGACGATAAACGCCGGGAAGTTTTTCACTTCGATCTTCCAGACTGCTTCCATTCCAAGTTCTTCGTATTCGAGCACTTCAACCTTGGTGATGCAATCTTGTGCGAGGCGTGCTGCGGGCCCACCGATTGATCCGAGATAAAAACCACCGTACGCTTTGCAGGCCTGAGTAACTTGTTTTGAACGATTGCCTTTGGCGAGCATGATCAAACTCGCGCCTGCTCGTTGAAACTCGTCAACATAACTATCCATGCGACCAGCAGTTGTCGGGCCGAACGAACCCGACGCGAAACCTGTCGGCGTTTTTGCGGGGCCCGCGTAGTACACGCAGTATTGCTTGAAGTAATCGGGCAGGCCTTTGCCTGAGTCGAGTCGCTCTTTGAGTTTGGCGTGCGCAATGTCGCGCGCAACAACCATCGGCCCGCTCAGCATGATGCGCGTCTTGACGGGATATTTTGAAAGTGTCGCGCGAATTTCACCCATCGGGCGATTTAGATCGATATTTACAACATCAGCCGACAGTTCTTCGTGCGTTACGTCGGGCAAAAATTGGGCGGGGTCTTGCTCGAGTTGTTCAAGAAACACACCATCTTTGGTGATTTTGCCAAGCGCTTGGCGATCAGCGCTGCACGAAACCGCCATTGCCACTGGGCAACTTGCGCCGTGTCGCGGCAATCGAATGACACGCACATCGTGACAAAAATATTTGCCACCAAATTGAGCACCGATTCCTGTTTGCTGGGCGAGATTGAGAACTTTGGCTTCAAGATCAATATCGCGAAAGGCGTGACCAGTCGGTGAACCTTTTGTCGGCAACGAATCCAAATATTTTGTGCTGGCAAGTTTCGCAGTCTCGACAGCATTCTCTGCCGAAGTTCCGCCGATTACAACGGCAAGGTGATATGGCGGACATGCCGAAGTGCCGAGCGTCTGCATTTTGTCAAACAACCAAGGCAATAAAACTTTTTCACTAAGTAGTGCTTTTGTTTCTTGAAACAAGTAACTCTTGTTGGCCGAGCCTCCGCCTTTGGCGATGAACAAGAACTTGAATTCGTCACCGTCAGTTGCCGAGATTTTTATCTCCGCCGGAAGATTCGTATTCGTGTTTACTTCTTCATACATTGTGAGCGGCGCGAGTTGGCTATAGCGAAGATTAGATGTTTGGTAAGTGTCATAGATACCTTTGGCGATCGCTTGTTCATCGTCGTCGCTGGTGAACACCAGTTGACCCTTTGATGCTTTGACAATCGCCGTGCCTGTGTCTTGACACATAGGCAACACGCCACCTGCAGCAATGCTGGCGTTTTTTAGCAAGTCGAGTGCAACGAAGCGATCGTTGGCGCTGGCTTGCGGATCTTTGAGAATATTGGCGAGTTGCTGTAGATGTTCGGTGCGCAATAGATGTGCAATGTCACGCATCGC
>CAMAQQ010000168.1 GCA_945860575.1 Ferrithrix thermotolerans DSM 19514 | reverse complement strand
AGAGAAGTGAGCCTGGCGATCGGCAAGAAACCACTGTCGACTCAAGAAGTTTTTGGTCGACTTTTAACTGGTCTTGGTGCAATCCCCGAAGTTGCCGAACGAATGGTTACAACTTCGCCGGATGTCAGCGTCAGCACAAACTTAGGTGGATGGATAAACAAGTTCGGCGTTTTCAGTTCTGATGAGCAGCCTAATTATTTAGGCGATGACCGATTGCTTCGATGGAACGAAGGACCACAAGGCCGTCACGTCGAACTAGGTCTCAGCGAAATGAATTTGTTCTTGGCGTTGCATGCATTCGGACTCGGCCACGAACTTCATGGCGAACACTTGTTGCCAATCGGCACCGTCTACGATCCATTTGTTTGTCGAGGTCTCGACGCGTTGATCTACGCGCTCTACAACGGAGCACGATTTATTTTGGTCGGCACACCATCTGGTGTCACGCTGGCTCCCGAAGGTGGCGCGCACCAAAGCACTGTCACAACTTCGCTTGGCATTGAACTTCCGAATATGACATATGCCGAACCGTGCTACGCCCGCTCACTTGACTGGCTGTTATGCAACGGGCTTGAGCGACTAGGCACACCAGATGGCGACAGCATGTATTTGCGACTCTCAACCCGACCAATAGATCAGACACCGTTTGAAAATATTTTGGCATTGCGCGGTGCCGATGCGTTGCGTGCTGATGTTTTGGCGGGCGGATATCGACTGCACGAACCCACAGACAAACCAACTGATTTGATAATTGCTGCAACAGGAAGCGTGGTACCCGAAGCACTGGCCGCAGCAAAACTTCTTGAAGCAGAAGGCATCAATGCCGTTGTGATTGACATCTGTTCACCTGATCGCATTTATCGTGGATGGCGTAGCGCTCAACAAAATGCAACTCGCCACGGAGTCACAACGCGGGATGTCGGTCATCTTGGAAAGCTGTTGCACGAGTCCGAGCGTCGCCTGCCAATTCTGACTGTGCAAGATGCTGCAAGCCATTCGCTTGCGTGGCTCGGCTCGGTTTATGGGGCTCGAACCGTACCCGTGGGAGTCGACGAATTTGGTCAATCCGGCACTATTGCCGAGTTATACGGCATTTTTGATTTGCTACCAGAGCAACTCGTCAATGCCGCGTTACTCGCAGTGTCGTAACCTGAACCTATGGCAATCATCGAACAATCATCGGCTACCAAAAAAATAATTGACGGTATTGAACTCACGCCAAAAGTTGTGGCGCAATTAAGTCAACCAGTATTCGAAACACTCGCACAAGAGCGCCAACACCGAAAAGAAAAACTTGCTGGCGCAATGCGCATCTTTGGTCGCCTAGGTTTTGGCGAAGGAGTGGCAGGCCACATCACGGTACGCGACCCCGAATTCACCGATCACTTTTGGGTCAACCCGTTTGCGAAAAGTTTTCGCTACATGTCTGTTAGTGATTTAATCCTCGTAAATCATGACGGCGATGTCGTCTACGGTTCTCAGCCCGTCAACCGTGCGGCATTTTGTATTCATGCGGCGATTCACCAGGCCCGACCAGATGTCGTCGCAGCGGCGCACGCACATTCGCCGTTCGGCAAGTCTTGGTCTTCGCTTGGGCGACTTCTCGACCCGATCACACAAGACTCGTGTGCTTTCTACGAAGACCACACGGTAATCACTGAGCAAGGCGGTGCGGTCGTAGTCGAAGTCGCCGCAGGTCAAGAAATCGCTGCGAAGTTTCCAAAGGGCAAAGCCATGATCCACCAAAACCACGGTCTAATTACGGTTGGCGAAACCGTTGATGCTGCGGCATTTTGGTTCATCACGATGGAGCGAAATTGTCAAGCGCAATTGATGGCCGAGGCCGCTGGTAAACCAAAATTGATTTCTCACGAAGATGCAAGTTACACGCAAAAATTGACAGGGTTTCCGGCTGCTGGTTGGTTGCAATTTCAACCACTATGGCAAGACATCTGTCGCACTGATCCAGATCTTTTCGATTGAGTTCAAACTCCGCCTCGCGCGGATTAAACCGTTTTGCAAATACTGCACCGCCCGAGGCGTTGTTCGTTGTCTCAGCAATTGGTCAATACTGTGGCGCAGTAATTGCTGTTCGTTTATTTGATGACTTAGCACCAGCTAGTGTCGCCTGGTTTCGCGTCATCGGGGCGGCAGTAGTTCTAATTGCAGTTTCAATACCAACATTGATGCGTGGTGGACGCTGGACTCGTGATGAAATCACGGCAGTCAGCCTGTTCGGTATCTCCACTGCGCTGATGAACTTATTTTTTTATCTGGCAATTGAACATCTTGATCTTGGCAAAGGTGTGGCAATCGAATTTATCGGGCCCATCACTGTTGCTGCACTTAGAACTCGCACCAGCCGCAACGCAATAGCGCTTATCTTTGCCGTGCTTGGCGTGGTGATACTTTCTGGAATTGAACTTGGCAACGAACCAGTCGGATTGTTTTTTATTTTTCTGGCATCTGCAATGTGGGCTCTGTACATCGTCATCGGCGCAAAAGTTGCTCGCTTTGACCGAGGTGTCTCGGGATTAGGAGTTGGATTGTTGATCGGCGCTATTTTTATTGCTCCTTTCGGCGCACCAGCAAGTGGACCTGCGTTTAGTGCACCGTTGATTCTCGCGACATGTTTCTTGGTCGGCATTTTGTCCAACGCAATCGGATACGGAATCGATCAATACACTTTGCGCAGAATTCCGGTCCGAAGATTTTCTATTTTGCTCGCACTGCTACCAGTTACTGCAACGATATTTGGTTTAGTTTTTCTCGATCAAGTGCCAAGTATCACAGACTTGATCGGAATCTCTTTTGTGCTCGCTGGCGTAGTTGTCCAACAACGCGACACACTCCCCGCCACTGAAGTGGTTGCATAGTCAATAAAACCTGAACACATTTCGTTCGTCAAGTTAGACTTGTTGTTTCTGCGAGGATGTATTGGTTGCGTATGCGAATAATCCCCAAAAAAATATTTAGACGCATAGGCGTCGGCATTTGTTTGGCAATTTTCGTTGCCGGGGTTGCACCGATGCGTCAAGTAAACGCCGCTGACGGACAACTGCCAGGCGGAATAGTCATAAATGGTCGCGGGTTTGGCCACGGTCGCGGGCTTAGTCAATACGGTGCTTATGGCTGGGCGACCACATCGGGTTGGTCATGGGAGCAGATTATTGACTTCTATTACGGCGGCGCTACCGGCAACACTCGTTCAACTCTTGAAGCACCAAACCAAGAAATGAGTACTTGGCTGAGTCTGTTTAACGCCAAACAAACTGGTGTCGTTTCTGACTCTGGCACCATGCGTCTACTCGAAGACCCAGATCAAACCAGACGCTTCACCAGCATGGTCGCCCGTGAAAAATCTGGTGCGGAGCGTGTTTATCAAGTTTGGGGTTCAGCGGAGCGCAAGTGTCTAGCCGAGACCGATGTGCCCGAAACGTCTGGTTTCACACTCATCGGCGAGTTCAGCGGGCAGGCATCGTTT
>CAMAQQ010000167.1 GCA_945860575.1 Ferrithrix thermotolerans DSM 19514 | reverse complement strand
TCGCGAAACTTGTCGACGCCGTACGCCAGAATTAACGATGCGGACGAAGCATCAATTGAGACCGGGATATTTTTCTCGTGCGCAGTATTGATGCACGCACGCGTCGCCGTTGCCAGTGGTTCAGAAAACAATGAGTAACCCGGCACATGTAGCAGCGAAACATTTTCAAACCAATTGTCTGGGGCCAAAACGAGTTCAGTTGCCGCGGCACGATCTGTGATCATTGTGCGCTCACCGTCGGGTGAAACAATCACAACTATTGAGCCGGTTCGTCCGCCACGAACAACACACGGGTCGACGCCAGCATCGTGCAAAGCGCCAACTAATTGATCACCCAGACGATCATCACCGACTTGTGCGATCAGCCGAGCACCCGCATCTGTGCGAGATTTTTGCTGAGCCGCAGTTGCAGCGAACACGGCGACATTTGATGCGCTACCGCCGCGAGTGCGAACTATGCGCGCTGGAGTATCCGCACCGTAATTAAGAGATTCGGGCAACCAAACGACAATGTCTTCGACTAAGTCACCGATGACGCACAACACGTCGTGGCGAGATTAAACCGAGAGAAGGTCGCGGGCACCTGTGTCGCTAGATGGATGGCGCAACTTGCTCATCGCTCGTGCTTCAATTTGTCGAATTCGCTCGCGAGTCAGGTTGAACGCTTCGCCGACTTCTTCGAGTGTTCGTGGCTCGCCGCGATCAAGACCAAAACGCAACGCCAAAATCTCTCGCTCGCGCTGATCAAGTGGTGCAAGTAGTCGAGTGATTTCTTCTGGCAACAGCGCAGTGGCCGCAACTTCAAATGGTGACTCTGCCGAACGGTCTTCGACAACATCGCCGAGTTCGGCGTCGCCGTCTTCGCGCAATGGCTCAGACAATGAAAGTGGCTCGGCGGCAAAGCGCAACGCCTCGGTTACTTTGTCGGCAGGCATTTCAACTTCTTCGGCCAATTCGGCGAGTGTAGCGTGGCGACCAAACTTCAACTCAAGGCGTGAGCGTGCTTTTTGCAGACGTGCAAGCGTGTCACCAGCGTGAACCGGAAGCCGAATCGTTCGACCAGTATTTGCGATACCGCGTGTAATTGCTTGGCGAATCCACCAAGTTGCATAGGTTGAAAATTTAAAACCTTTTCGCCAGTCAAATTTTTCGACGGCATGCATCAAACCGAGGTTGCCCTCTTGAATCAGATCGAGCAACGGCAGGCCCGAGGCTTGATACTTTTTGGCGATTGAAACAACTAATCGCAAATTCGACTGCACGAATTGACGCTCAGCCTTCGCCCCAGCCTTGACAACTTTATTTAGTTCACGGCGTTTTGTCGGGTCAATTTGCTTTTCTGTTTTGTTAAGAGTTGCTTCGGCGGCTTTGCCTTCTTCAATGGCCTTAGCCAGGCGAACTTCGTCGTCTTTTGTCAGCAATAAATATTGACCAATATCGGTTAGGTAGAGCCGAACTAGATCTTCGTCGTCTCGATCAATTCGCTCTTTCGCCACGTATTCTCCTTATTTATTGCAACTCTTATAACTCGTGCGTCACAGTCGGTGCGACACGCCTAACGATACCCACGAGGCAAAGGCGACACACGCAAAAAACACGGAATTTTATGTGTCTAAATAGGGCATTTTCGGCGATGCTGAATAGATATGAGTAATGGATTATGAGCAACGGCGATGTTTCAATCGCGGTGGTGACGATGCGATTTGATGCTTCAAATTTGGCTGGGCTTGTTGCCGTACTTTCTAAATATGTGGTGATGACAAGAATGCATCCAGGTTGCAGAAATGTCGATTTGCTGCTTTCGGCGATACAAGAAAATCGTGTGCTTGTGATTCAGAAATGGGATTCAGTTGATGCCCAACGAGTTCATTTCGACAGTGCGCTTATGGTCGAGATGGCCAAGTCTTGTAAAAATCTATTGACAAAAGCGCCTGAAATTGAGTTATTTGATTCAATGAGTTCACATGATTTGGCGTAGGTAAAAACCAAGTGACTGGTATTATTTAATTTATGGCAAATCCAATTCTAAACGAAAAGTCTTTTTCAAAAGTTGTGCAGCGCAGTGCGGGCGAAGCAGGGTGGGCGGCACCACGAGCCGGTCAGCAATCTTCGCAAGTATTTCATGCGCCAATAAATGACGGCCCGGTCTCGCCGTATAAATCAGGCGACACGATGACAGCAAGTGGCACCGCGAGTGCGGCGTTGTTGTTGATGTTGCTACTCGTGGCCTCGGCGATGTTCGGCTGGTCATCGGTCAGCGAATCAGTAGAAGGCGCGGTGACGTTTCCTGGTTGGGCGATGGGAGGCGCATTGTTCGGTTTTGTTTGTGCGATCGTTTTGACATTCAAACCAAAATTGGCCCGTGTTCTTGCGCCTGTTTATGCAATCGCCGAAGGTGTGTTTGTCGGTGCGATCTCGAAAGTTTTCAACACTGCGTACGACGGCATCGTAATTCAGGCTGTAGGTATAACTCTCGGTGTGTTCGTAACCATGCTCGTGCTTTATCGCACAGGAGTGATTCGCGTGACAGACAAAATGCGGCGCACAATCATTGGCGCGACATTAGGAATCGCAATTTTCTACGGTGTGTCGTTTTTGCTCAGTTTGTTTGGCATGAACATTTCGTTCTTCAACAGTTCAAGCCCGATGAGCATCGGCTTTAGTTTCTTAGTCGCAGGTCTGGCTGCAATGAACTTGGCTCTTGATTTTGATTTCATTGAGCGTGGCGAGGCTTCTGGTTTGCCGAAATATATGGAGTGGTACGCGGCATTCGGGCTGATGGTAACAATTGTTTGGTTGTATCTTGAGATTTTGCGGTTGCTTGCAAAATTGCGCGATCGCTAATCTTCGTTAAATTCGTTTCAAAATTACGCTAGTTCAAATCACGCGAGTGCGTGTTGAGATATTTCTGACAACTGCGACCATGTAAGGTCATCGGCTGTCCATATCTTTTCAAAATGTTTATCGGCTGCATCATTGAAACCGTGCCGATTGCGAAAGTTATAGTGCCAGCGTTGCTTGTGCACCTTCAGACCAAGCCTGGATAACCGACCAACACAATAGGTTTCCCAGACGGCTGCTTCGACAATCGACAGGTCTTCATCTGTCGGAGCATCATCAAAATGACCGCTTTGGCGATCGCGAACACGCAACAAGCCCCTACCGAGAGCAAACTTCGTGTTGTCAGCACTGAAAGTCATCGGCTTCTTCAAGTTTTCGAATGCACTACTCATCACGAGAATGTGCACCGGTTCGCCAATTGTTGTTGTTACCCGAGACATTGCAACCGTCTCATCAACTTCAATCGTTACATTCGTCGAAGTCATGCCCAAAAGTTTGAGCATCTCGGTTGCCACACTTGCGATTTCGTCTGAGTCGTATTTGACGATCTTAAAAATCGACGGCACTACCGTCACTGTCATTGCGAATACTTAGGCAGGTGATGAAGCGAGTGTTTTTTCTACTGCTTCACGGCGTTCATTGAGCGCAGCC
>CAMAQQ010000166.1 GCA_945860575.1 Ferrithrix thermotolerans DSM 19514 | reverse complement strand
CCTCGAACACCATCCGAATAATCATTTGCGAAATTCACCGCGACCTGTAGTGCCAGACTCACAATCAATGCGAGAAAACTATTACCCCAACTTTGCGTTAGAGAAACATCAACAGAAGCACACGCACTTCCTACGAGCACTGGCGCGACCGCCGCGGGCAAAGTTTTCGGGCGAGCACCTTTGATCCACAAATTGAGTGACTGCTGCACGGCTATGACTTTACAATAATTCATCTACGATGATTGAATGCATTCGCTCGTTGCTCTTGACATCAAGCCGAGTCACAATTTTTTTGATCTGTTGAATAAAACTTGGAACGAAGGCGATGCTATATTGCCAATTGACCAGCGTCTTCCACAATCGGCAAAACAGCTGCTGGTCAAAGATCTTGGGGCGTCATGGATTGTTGCCAACGACGGCAATAAGGTCAAATTGGATAACGGATATCAAGTTGACGAAGGCGATGCACTAGTAATTGCTACTTCTGGAACAACTGGCAACCCAAAAGGTGTTGTTCACACTCACGCGTCGATCATCGCCTCGGTTACCGCAGGAGGCACTCGCCTCGGTTGTTGCGCCAGCGATCATTGGCTTGCGTGTCTTCCACTGGCACATGTTGGTGGCTTATCAGTTTTGTTGCGGGCGCAGCACTACAAATCACAGTTGAGCATCGTTGACGGAGTAGTGCAATCGTCAATCGTTAACGCAATTGATGCGGGCGCAAATTTGACCTCACTTGTGCCTTCTTCATTGCGAAAACTTGATGTCAGTGGGTTCAGAGCAGTTCTAGTTGGTGGTTCGGCGACGCATACAGATCTCCCAGTAAACGCAATTTCCACTTACGGATTAACCGAGACGATGGGTGGCGTCGCGTATAACGGCGTCGCGTTAGACGGTGTTGAAATTCGGTCGAGCGACAGCGGTGAAATTGAAGTTCGTGGAGAAATGTTGTTTCGTGTTTACCGCGACGGCACTAATCCAAAAGATGAGGGTGGCTGGTTCGCGACCGGCGATCTCGGCGAGATCAATAATGGCGTACTCGCGGTGCACGGTCGTAGAGATGACTTGATCAATACTGGCGGTTATAAGGTGTGGCCGAAGTCGGTTGAAAACTCGATTAATCAGATTCCTGGCGTAGTTGATTGTGTGGTTATGGGTTTACCTGATGAAAAATGGGGGGCGGCTGTTTGTGCGTGGATCATTCTTCAAGATTCGACTCAGTCACTCAAACTTGACGATGCTCGCCGACACGTAAAAAAAACACTCCCCGACTATTGCGCCCCACAGAGAATATTCATAGTCGATCAAATTCCACGCTCAGTACTTGGCAAAGTACGCACGGCAGATCTATTAACGCTACGAGGTCAGCAAAGTGAGTGAACAACATTCACACGGCCTGCCAAAAGCGTATTGGAAGTTGTTTTCCTCATCGACAATATCCAATCTTGGCGATGGGATGGTCGTTGCCGCTGGTCCGTTGCTGGCACTCTCGCTAACCGATGACCCGCGACTTATTGCAACAGTGACCTTCGCGGCCATGTTGCCTTGGTTGATATTGTCGCTTCCTGCCGGTGTTTATCTTGACCGCCACGATCGGCAGAAGATTATGTTTAGAGCCAATCTTGTGCGCGGTGTCGTCTTTGCGTTAATCGCTTTGAGCTCAACACTCGACATCTTGAACATCTATCTGTTAATCGCGGCAAGTGCAGTTGCAGGGGTATGTGAGTTGTTTTTTGATATGAGCTCTCAAGCAATTCTTCCCGCGATTGTTGATCAAGAATCTCTAGAAATCGCCAACAGTCGTCTGTATATTTCGCAAATCATTAGCAACGGTTTTGTTGGATTACCTTTCGGTGCGTGGATTTTCGTTTTTGCGATTGGTGCGCCATTTGCGGTCAACGCACTGGCGCTGATCATCGCTGCACTCTTAATTCGGTCGATCAAAGTGAAATTAGTTTCCGAAATTGTCACTAAGCCTCAAGAGTCCTTTTCAAATGAACTAAAACAAGGCCTGAGGTGGCTATGGAAACACGATCTCTTGCGAACTCTGGCGATCATGCTCGGAGTCGCAAACATGTGCGGCATGTTTGCCCAAGCGGTTTTCGTAAAGTTTGCTCGTGACGAACTTGGCTTGGGTGCGCGTGGCTTTGGCATATTGCTTGCGGCAATTTCGATCGGATCAATTTTGGGCGGACTGATTGGTGAGACCGTCAGCAAAAGACTCGGCGCTACCACGGCGATTATTCTCGCGTATGTGATCTTTGGAATGTCCGATGTCATTCCTGGAATATTTCCCAAAATTTGGGCTGTTGCACTCAGCGGTGTAGTCATGGCGATTGCGGGAACAACTTGGAATGTGATCACAGTAAGTATGCGTCAGCGACTTATTCCGCCAGAATTATTTGGTCGTGTGAACAGTGTTTACAGATTCATCGGCACAGGAAGCACCGCGTTTGGTGCACTAATCGGCGGACAAATCGCTTTTAGTTTTGGATTACGTGCTACATATCTCGCTTCGGGCTTTGTTTTGCTTATCGCATTGCTCACCTTAAGCCCAGTCTTTCTTCACGCCGCAAAGACTTACATCGAACCCGATCGCACACCCGCACCGCCATGAATGATATAAAACACCAGAATTTGAAATTTCGCGCGGACATTCAAGGATTGCGTGGCATTGCAGTGCTTGCTGTTTTAGCTGATCACTTCGCTCCTGACATCAGACAAACATCTGGTGGTTTTGTCGGCGTCGATATCTTTTTTGTGATCTCTGGATTTCTGATCACGTCAATAATCATTCGTGATTTAGAAAGCAATGACTTCACATTGATCAAATTTTGGAAAAGACGGATAAGGAGAATATTTCCAAATCTCTTCATAATGTTAAGCGTTTCAATGCTCCTGTTATGGACTGTGTCATCTGAGTACGTTCGGAACGATCTTCTTATTAACGTTGCAAAAGCAACGACGTTCAGTTCAAACATTGGTTACACCGCTACGCAGGATTACTTCGGTGGACAAACAAACAATCCGTTGTTGCATCTTTGGTCTCTCGCTATTGAGGAACAGTTCTATCTCATTTGGCCATTGAGTTGTTTGATGTTGTATCGACTCAATAAAAAGTTTTTGATTCATTTCAGCTACATCATTTTTCTACTCTCGTTTGGTGCGAATTTGCTGTACGTAATTTTCTTTGAAAACAAGTCTGCCGCTTTCTATCACTCTCACACTCGCATTTGGGAGTTGATGCTTGGTGCAATACTTGCTCAGCACATTGGAAAGAAGGCAGAATTGAACACTTCTGACTCGGTCGTATTCAGTCAATTTTTGTCTTTTGTCGGAGTGTCATTGATTGCGATTTCTCTGATATTCACCACACAAGATTCTGCTTTTCCCGGATTTATCGCTCTTCTTCCGACTCTGGGAGCTGTGGCAATCATCGGTGCCGGACCACTGAATTTTGTTAACAAATACATTTTTGCAAACTCGTTATTGATCTGGTTTGGTG
>CAMAQQ010000165.1 GCA_945860575.1 Ferrithrix thermotolerans DSM 19514 | reverse complement strand
CCAAAAATTGCTGGGTGGCCAGGTACGAGCGCATTGACGTATGCCAAACCTGCGAGCACTTCGGCAACTTCTTGCACGAGTGCACCCGCGAGTGCCGCTGGCGCAGTTGCGCCGGCTTGACCAGCCGACAATAACAACACTGGCATGCCGCCATAGACGGCAGTCTCTAAACAACGACAAGCATCAGTGGCGAATTTGAGTGGCGGAACAACAAAACAATTCGACTGACTAACAAATGGACGCGCACGCCACTTTTCTTCGCCACCCGCGATGTCGTGCAACATTCGCAGCGACGCATCAAGATGATCAGGGTGTACCCAAGATGTACCAACGTGTTTGGTTGTGCCGCTGACACTGAGGTAGCACGTGTTGATATCCATTTCGGCTGGGTCTGGCAAATCGCGGGGCACAACTGTTCGCTGATAAAAGTGAATGTGCTCCATCTCGTCAACAAGTCGCGCGATGTCGTAGGCATCTTGAGAAACTGATTCGCGATACTCGCCAGTTTTTGGGTCAACGATGTAAACAGCTGCACCTGCAGTGCCGAAATAAACTTTTTTACCCCACGGTTGCATGTCATATTTTGGATCTTGCCCGTAAAGCGTGAACTTACGCGCCGCAATCGCCAGAGTGTGTTCGATCAAACTGCGCGGAAACAACAGTCGACCCTCGGGTGAAAGTGTGCAACCCTTTGGAAGCAGAGCATCAAGACAAGTTGGTATTGCGTCGGCAAGACCGATGTTTTCAAGTACGTCAATCGCCGCGTTGTGAATTTTTAAAACTTCGGCATCTGTAAGTGGTTTGTAGCGACCGCTCTCCATGCCTGGATTAACTGGACGAATATCAAGGGCGAGTGGTGCGGCACGAAGTGCGCGTCGCGCACCTGGACCGCCGCGACGACCTTCTTTTTGCGAACTTGTCATGACGCCATCATATTACGACTTGACACGCAAACTCTTGGGATCATAGAACGGATCGAGTGACGCGGTGGCGTTAATGCGCTCTCCGGCAACTTCGATTTCGTAACTACCGTCTGTGACAAATTTCTTGTCGGCCAAGCCGTTTTTATTTGTGACATACCCCATGCCGAGCGATGCATCCACCGTGTGGCCGTACATGCCCGAAGTGATGCTGCCGACAAGTTCGCCGTTGCGCCAAATTGGCTCATTGTGATAAAGCAAGCGCTCTGGGTCGGCGAGAGAAAACTGCACCATGCGTTTTTTGAGCCCGGTTTCTTTTTGTTTTGCGAGTGCATCGCGACCGATGAAGCCACCGTGTTTGTCCATAGCGACGACAAATCCAAGACCCGCTTCGAGTGGCGTGTCATCAGGCGAAACATCATGTCCCCAGTGGCGGTAGCCCTTTTCGGTGCGCAAAGAGTTGAGCGCATGATAACCCGCATGGCGCAGACCGAAATCTTTGCCCGCATTTGTGATCGCGTCAAATACGCCCATCGCAAACTCTGTCGGTATATATATCTCCCAACCGAGTTCGCCAACATATGTGATGCGGTTCGCGCGAACACGGGCGTATGCCAAGTCGATGATCTTCGAAGTGCCGAACGCAAATGCTTCGTTTGAAAGATCGTCTGGTGTGAGCGACTCGAGCAAGGCTCGCGAGTTCGGGCCCATCACACTCAAAACGGCTTGACCTGATGAAACATCTATCGCCATCGCGCGTGCCGAAGCCGGGATGTGATCGCGCAACCACGCAAAATCGCGCACCTGAGTTGCGGCGGCAGTGACTATCAAATACGAGTCGATTGCTTGACGTGTGACGGTGAGGTCGGCTTCGATGCCGCCAGTTTCGTTTAGCCATTGTGTGTAGACGATTTTGCCGACAGCGACATCAACTTCGTTGGCACAAATTTGGTTGAGCACCAACATCGCGTCTGGGCCTTGCAAAATAAATTTGCCAAACGACGACTGGTCGAACAAGCCAACAGCGTTGCGTACCGCGTTGTGTTCTTCGGCCGAATATTTGAACCAGTTTTGTTTGCCGTACGTATATATGTATTCAGGTTTCACACCCGCAGGGGCAAACCAGTTGGTGCGCTCCCAGCCAGCGACTTCGCCGAAGCAGGCGCCACGCTCGGCGAGGCGATCGTGCAACACAGATTTGCGAACGCCACGAGCGGTTTCTGGTTGTCTAAATGGCCAGTGCATTGCATAGAGCAAGCCGAGCGTTTCGACGGTGCGGTCGTGCAGATATTTTTTGTTGCGTTGATACGGCATTGAGCGACGCACGTCGACATCCCACAAATCCATTGGCGGGCGGCCGTCGATAATCCAGTCGGCGAGAACTTTGCCAGCGCCACCAGACGACTGGATGCCGATCGAGTTGAAGCCAGCGGCAACAAATAGATTTTCAACATCTGGCGATTCGCCGAGCAAGTAGCGATCATCGGGCGTGAAAGACTCGGGGCCGTTAAAAAATAATCTGATGCCAGTTTTTGCGAGCAACGGCATGCGGTGTGTTGCTGCGGCGACCAATGGTTCGATGTGTTCGAAGTCTTCTGGTAATGATGTGAACGAGAATTCTTCTGAAATTCCCTTCATGCCCCACGGTTTAGCCACTGGCTCAAACCAGCCGACCAAAAGTTTGCCCGCGTCTTCTTTGAAGTACCCGCAACCGTCTGGGTCTCGAAGAACCGGCATGTTTGGTGAAATATCGGGCACCGCTTCGGTGACGATATAGAAGTGCTCAGCGGCATGTAGTGGAACAATCGCTCCTGCAGCATCGCCGAGTTCGCGCGCCCACATGCCTGCGCAATTGACGACGAATTCGCTGCGAATTTCGGTTTGTGCTTTATCGCCGCTATCAAGTGTTGCTCTAACGCCAACTGCGCGACCGTCTTCGACGATTATCGAGTCAACTTTAATATTTTCGATAATTTTCACGCCAAGTGAGCGCGCACCCTTTGCAAGTGCTTGTGTTGTGTCGATTGGGTTGACAACGCCATCATTTGGCAGGTGTACACCGCCAACTAGATCATCAACTCTTGCCAGTGGAAGCAGCTCTGAGATTTCTTTTGGTGAGACAATATTTACATCCAGTCCAAAAACGCGTGCCATCGACGCACCGCGTTTTAGTTCTTCAAATCGCTCATGATTTGGCGCGACGGCAACCGAGCCGCGTTGTTGAAAACCAGTTGCTTGGCCAGTCTCGGCCTCGAGAGTTTTAAATAAATTGGTTGTGTATTGCGCAAGTCGAGTCAAATTGTGTGTTGCCCGCAATTGACCGACCAGCCCGGCAGCGTGCCAAGTCGTGCCACAAGTGAGCTGTTTTCGCTCAAGTAGCACGACATCTGTGCATCCGCGTAGAGCCAGGTGATAGGCCACACTGCAACCGACGATTCCACCGCCAACGATTACAACACGAGCACTCTTGGGTACTTCAACCATTTGGCACCTTACTTTTTCTCAAGATTTTCTAGACCATTTCTGAAATTTGTCAACACAGACGGGGATTCTTTAGCATCATCAACGCTACAGTTTGGCACTGAAATTTGAAAAACGACGAGAAGTAAAGATG
>CAMAQQ010000164.1 GCA_945860575.1 Ferrithrix thermotolerans DSM 19514 | reverse complement strand
CGAGAAGCGCCAACCATTCCGGCAAGTTCTTCTTGAGTAATCGGAAGAACAAATTCGTCTTTGCCACTCGACAGTTCAAGTAACCGCTTGGCTGTTCTGCCAGTTACATCTAGAAACACACTGTCTGAGAGAACTTCATCCATTATCCGCAAACGCGATGCCAGCAACTTTGTAACTCCCCACAACATCGTTGGGTTCAACTGCAACTGTTGACGAACTATTGAATAAGAAATCTGCAACAACGACGACGGCTCAATCGCGCGAGCCATTGCGCTTCGTTTGCCATTGTCAAGCAGTGCAAGTTCGCCGAACAAGTCGCCTCGCTCCATTAATGCGAGTACGCTCTCTCGACTATCTATCGGTTGATTGCCGATTGCAATTGCAATTCGTCCTGACAACACGATGTACATCGAATCCGGGGTATCACCCTCACTGAACAAAACATCCCCACGCTGTAAGTTTTTTGTTTCACCACTTGCTGCAATCAGAGCAAGCACATCTGGAGGAGTATCTGCAAAAAATTCACTGTTACCAAGAAGTTGTTGTGCCATCGCTGATTGACGGTATACCCTAAATGAGCGTGAACACCGTGCCAACCCAAAAAATTGGCGAAAAGATTTGGACGATTGTCGTAGCAGCGGGTTCGGGCACCAGGTTTGGTAGCCCCAAGCAATTTGAGTTAATTAATGAACGCCGAGTTGTGGATTGGGCAGTTGAAACTGCCCGCGCGGCAAGTGACGGCGTAATCGTCGTTTTGCCCGCATCTCATGCCCAAAATGAAAGTGGAGTAGTTGGCGGGTCGACCCGCAGTGCGTCGGTGCGCAGTGGTTTGGCTGCGGTTCCACTTGAAGCATCAATAATCTGTGTTCACGATGCAGCACGACCGTTTGCCTCGGAGTTTTTGTTTCATGAGGTCGTTGATGCTGTATGCGCTGGTGCCGACGGTGCAGTGCCAGGGTTGCCCGTAACCGACACAATTAAATTTATTTCAAATGACAATGTCGTGGTGTCGACCCCCGATCGTAGAAAACTGGTCGCAGTGCAGACTCCTCAAGCATTTCGGGCAAAAGTTTTGCGCGACGCTCACGCCTCAAACCCAGAAAGCACAGACGACGCAACCTTGGTTGAGACGAATGGTGGCCGAGTCGTGGTGGTTCATGGTGACCCACTTAACCGCAAATTAACAACACCAGAAGATCTGAACTGGGCTCGCGCGATTACGCGCGGTGAGGTGTAATTATTTAGCTATGGCAATGAAAGTTCGAGTTGGACAAGGTTTTGATATTCATCGCTTTGTTGATGCGTCAGATACTGATCGAAAACTAATTTTGGGGGGCGTACATTTTGTCGGTGAACGCGGGCTAATTGGGCATAGTGATGCTGACGTCATCGCCCATGCAGTCGCCGAAGCGATTCTTGGCGCATGTGGACTCGGCAACATTGGCGAACACTTTCCCGATACAGATCCAAAATGGAAGAATGTCGACTCTTTGACTCTGTTGGCAAGCGTCGCCAATATGGCCAGTGAAAATAAATTTGAAATCGGCAACGTTGACTGCAGTGTTGTCTGTGAACGACCAAAGATCTCGTTGCATAGAGACGAGATGCAAAAGAAATTAACTGCTGTTACGGGCGCGCCCGTGACGATCAAAGGTCGTCGTGCCGAAGGCCTCGGATCACTGGGTCGCAGCGAAGGTATCGCCTGTTGGGCAGTCGCCGTGGTGACGCAGAATGCTTAATTTTTAATCATGGCTCAAGATCGAAATAGTCGACCAAACAAACGCAATAAACGCAATAAAACAGGCGGCTCAAAAAAATCAGGTCGTAATCCGAATAGTCCAAAACGAATTGACTTATCGCGAAAACCAAATAGATCAGATCGCGGTGGCAGTCGACCAGTTCATAAAGAGCACGGCTTGGGTGGCGAACAAATTGAAGGCCGACAAGCAGTTAGAGAATTGTTGCTGGGTTCGCGACGCAGAGTTCACGAAATCTGGATTGCAAACGACATCGAGAGC
Organism: Ferrithrix thermotolerans DSM 19514; assembly: GCA_945860575.1. Taxonomy (GTDB): domain Bacteria; phylum Actinomycetota; class Acidimicrobiia; order Acidimicrobiales; family Ilumatobacteraceae; genus BACL27. Next base: position 1,516 of record CAMAQQ010000164.1, on the reverse strand, counting down.
AGTCCGGTGATAGATGACATTTTAGAAATTGCACGCGACCAGAGAGTTCAAGTGTTAAATGTTTCGCGACGCGAAATCGAAAGAGAAGCGCGCAGTGAGGCACCACAAGGAGTTCTCGCCAAGGCTGCACCGCTCGAAGAAACGTTGTTAGCTGATCTGCTTATTGCGCCGCGCGATAAGCCACTTCTGTTGGTTGCGATCGACGGTGTAACCGACCCGGGAAACCTCGGCGCAATTTTGCGATGTTGCGACGGCGCAGGAGTCGACGCAGTAATTTTGCCCCGGCATCGCGCGGTGCACATAACTCCGACTGTTGCCAAATCATCTGCTGGTGCAATTGAATACTTGAACATGTGCGTTGTCGGTGGGTTACCGAGTGCGTTGTCCGAAATGAAAACTGCCGGAGTCGTTGTCGTCGGATTAGATGACTCAGCGGAGAAAAGTATTTTTGAATTGGGCGCGGTGGCTGCAGATTCGGTCTGTCTCGTACTCGGCGCAGAAGGACCTGGCTTGTCGAGACTCGTGCGCGAGCGGTGCGACTCGCTAGCCAATATTCCAATGCTCGGATCGTTATCTTCGTTGAATGTTTCTGTTGCCGCGGCTTTGGCAACCTACGAGGTCGTGCGAACCCGCAGGGTTTCTAAGTAAATTCAAGAACCTCAAATACGCCTGACACCGAATATCTGCCGTACACTGACCGCGAATAAAAACGCCGGGGTAGCTCAGTGGCAGAGCAACCGCCTTGTAAGCGGTAGGTCGTGGGTTCAATCCCCACCCTCGGCTCGATTTGAATACCGTCAAGATTCTGTCAAGATTCTGTCAAAATTCTGTGGCGAATTTGCCTAGAAGGTGCCCGTTTTTAGACGTGCGGATAAGCGCATTTATAGCGGTATAAACCATCTAGTTATAACTATGCGATAACTTAAGTAGGTATGAGCCAAGAGCAATATCGCCCAAGTCGCGGAGATTCTGACAGATATTCGTCGGGCGGACGGTCTTCGGGAGGACGGTCTTCAGGTGGACGATCGTCGGGTGGCGGGTCAAATGTCAATTCAACTTTGTCGATCATAATTGCGGTGCTTGTTCTACTCCTTGGATTCTTTATTTTGCGTGATATTCGTGGCGATAACTCGAGCCAAACACTTACAGCACCAACTCAAGACACTGTTGTAACCACCGAAACAACACTGCTCGAGGTTCCTGTACAAACGACGATTGTCTTGACTGCATTCAAAATACAAATTGCCAACGCATCAGGAATCGCCGGAAGTGCTGGACAATTGACTACTGAGTTGCAAGGTCGTGGCTACATCGTGCAACCTGCTCTCAATAAAAGCGAAATCACGCCAAAACAAACTGTGACTGTGGTGTACTACTTGCTCGGCAGTGAAACTGTCGCCGCTGCGGTCGCCAAAGAACTCGGCGGAGTTGCTGTTGCGGCAATGCCAGAGCCAGTCCCGACCGAAACCGGAAAACTCGGTGAAGCCAGCGTGTTGATTTTATTGGGCACTGACAT
>CAMAQQ010000163.1 GCA_945860575.1 Ferrithrix thermotolerans DSM 19514 | reverse complement strand
ACATTCGACAGAGATGTTGCTCAAGTCAGCAATGTTCGAGTTTCACTTGTTGAGGCCGTGTTGTTGGCGATGATCTCGCTGACGATTTTGGTAACGATGCGCGTGATCGGCACGCTTTTGATTTCGGCCTTGCTGGTGATCCCTGCTGCATCGGCGCGAATGACGACAAATAGTTTCTCACGCTTGTTGTGGGTATCACCAATAATTGGCGCGGTCACTTGCTTCGTCGGCATGAACTTGAGCTATCACTTGGATACATCGGCTAGCGCGACGATAATTCTGTTGGACGCGCTTATCTTTGTGATTGTTTACGGCTTCGCCGGGGTGCGCAATCGCAGCAAAATGGCTTCGCTCGGACATCTGTAATTTGCGCGCTAGTTTCTGCGCCCTAACTAAAGGCGCAAATTAGCTAGTTCGAAAGCCCCATTGCGCACCATCAGGAGTGTCGCGAACCTCAACATTCAGTGCAGCCAATCGGTCACGAATGATGTCAGACAAATCGAATCGTTTATCGGCGCGCACCTGAGCACGCAAGTCGAGTAGCACTTGCACGAACGGTCCTAATACGTCGCGCGGGTCGCGCAACCCGCCCGTTGCCGCCGCAGCCAAACGCGTGATCATGCTTCGCAAGACTGCTCGCGCGTGATTCGTCGCATCACTCTGCAAGGTGTCACCCGACCAGCCGCTAATTGCGTCGTCTAGTTCAAGTGCCGCTCGCGCGGCACCATCGGCATCACTGTTAGCAAGTGCCGTTGCGAAAACATCGTTCAATCGATCGGTTGCCTCGCGAAGATTATTGTCAAAAATTGCGGGTGATCCAGCCACTGGTGAATCAGCAATGGTTTTCTCAGCCGAAGATTTTGATTGGCTAAGTGCTGTTTGTTTCGTGTCTCGAGTTGTCGCTCTTGCCGGGTCACGCAATCTATCTATAGAAAAACTATCGCCCGATGCAACTTGCGTAGATTCGCTGTTAACTCGAATTGTTACAACACCCTTACCGACGACGGTTACCGTTTCGGCATCCAAGTCAATGACCATTCCAGTGTGCTCATCCACGCCGAGCACATAAACATCGGCAGGTAACTCGCGCTCAAGCATCGACAATCGTCGTTCACCCATATAACAAAAACGAGTGTCGTGGTGCCCGCCTTCGGCGTTGTTGTAATGCGGAATCAGTGCAACATTGACACCGATTTCGCCAAGAATATTAAGACCATCTAGCCAGCGCGGATCTTCACCTACCTTGTAGATCTCATAAACGGGCAAAGTGAACCGACCAAGTGTCAGCGCGGCTGCCGAAGCGAAAGTCACAATCCCGCCATCGCGAAGTTTTTTGTTGAGTAAACCTGCAAGTGGTGTGCCAGCCCATTGTCGTAATGCATAAGTTGGTGAGCCTGGCCCTGCAAAGACGTAATCAGCATCGGCGACTTTTTGCAAGCCGCGTTCAACGGCAAGCGCATCAGCACCGATTATCTCGGTGAGCCCCGCGACTTCGAGTTCGAGATTGATGCTCGTCTGAAAGTACTCAACTGCTTTTGTTGCAAGTTCTGGAGCATTTTCTTGAAATCCGTATGGAGTGTCGAGCAATACTGCACGCGCCGGCTTTTGTAATTTGCTTGCCAGCATGCGATGTGTCGTGACCATAGTTGGCGCGGTTTCACCAGATCCCATTACCGCAAGAATGTGAGGCAGTGTCATCAGAAGAATCCGTCAGTTGTGGCTGCATGCACAACCGTTGCGAAACGCTCAGGATGTTGGGCATGCAAGTCGTGATCAGCAGGGCTGAACCATTCAACCCTCGCCTTGGGCACTAAACGCTCGGCGTGTTCAATCGCACTGCGCTTTGTTTCGCTGAACACACTGTTGGTGCCTTCGGCTGGCACAAACATCACAGGCACAGAAATCTCACCATATATATGTGTCGGATGATGCTCCCATAATCCACGCAAGACCATCAGGTGCCGCTCGAGATTTAGCCATGGACGCAGAGTGCCATCGGGTAATTGTTCCATGCAGGCGAGCGCACCGTTGATGCCAGTTTCTGGCCAATTTGGGTGAGCACGTTGCATGTAATTTCTAAAGTCTGCAATCTTCGTTCCAGCGATTTTCGGTGGGCGCAACGCTTTTGCGCAATCATCCCATATCGGATAATGATTTTGAAGTTCAAGAAAACCACCGTCAACACAGACAACGCCTCTAACTAACTCGGGCTGCGTGTGCGCAAGTTCGAGAACAACATTGCCGCCCCACGATTGACCACAGACGACAGGTTGTATGAACCCATCTTTTTGAATTTCGCGCAGTAGCCCAGCCAGATCTTGTGTCACAGTCTGCATGTCATAACCAGTTTCAGGTTTGTCACTTAGACCGTGGCCGCGCAGATCAACTGCAGTGACGAGATGTCCGAGTGCACACAATGCGAGTGCGGCGCCTTCCCACAGCATTGCGTTTGAAGCAAGCCCGTGCACAAGCACGACGGGTGTCTGCTTGTGGGTTTCTGGTTTACCCCATGTCACCGTACGCAGACGAACGCCGTTCAAAGTGTCGACAAGTTTGCTTTGTGCAGTGCTGGTATTCACATCTATATTCACTTAATCACATTCACCTTTGTTTGTGTCTCACAAGTTGAATTAACAGTTATCAGAGTATTCTGCAGAAGTGAGTAATTTGTGATCGAGTTAGTTTTGTTGGTGAATTTTGTCGCCACTGCGGTGATGACTGGAGTCATCTGGTTCGTGCAGTGGGTTCATTATCCAATGTTGGCGAGTGTGCCGGTTGATCGCGCGGTTGAAACTGCTGTTGATCATCAACGACGCACAGGGCAAGTGCTGGCGATACCGATGGCACTCGAGGGCGTGACGACTTTGTGGTTACTTGCAAGACGTCCCGAGGCCGTGAGTTTTATTTTGCCTTGGGCTAGTGCGGTGTTTTTGGCTATCGCGCTTGGCAGCACCGTATTTATATCTGTTCCGTTGCATGCGAAAATGGCGACGAACCCGACTGCAGGTGTTGGTCGGCAACTAGTTGTGACTAATTGGCCGCGCACGATTGCATGGTCTGCGCGTGCGGTTGTGTGTGTCGTGATGTTGTTGCAAGTTGTTCGTGCGTAACGAGTGACGATGAGTTATTCAGAAGTTTGCCCGCAGCCAGTGCGCCGCGCAGTTATGAAACAAGGTTGGTATGACCTTGCGTATATTCATTTTCGTTACAGCGTCGAAGAGGTCGCACGCATTTTGCCCGATGGTCTTGAGGTTGATGTATGCGATGGTTCGGCGTGGGTTGGTTTGATTCCGTTTTCGATGCGTGGCATTGGCGTGCCTGGTTTGCCCGCGGTGCCATATCTCGGGTCGTTTCCTGAAGTAAATGTGCGTACTTATGTGCGACGCAACGGTGTGCCCGGTGTTTGGTTTTGTTCTTTGGATATCAACCGATTGCTGCCGACGATTGTTGCGCGCACGACGTATACGTTGCCTTATTGTTTTGGTCGCGCCAGCAACAAACGTGTTGGCGACGAGTTGCACACATTGGTTGAGCGACGCTGGCCCCG
>CAMAQQ010000162.1 GCA_945860575.1 Ferrithrix thermotolerans DSM 19514 | reverse complement strand
TTTGGCCGCACGCACATTGCTTTCACCAGCAGAATTGCCGCTCGGTGTGCTGACTGCTTTGATTGGCGCGCCGTTCTTTTTGTGGTTGTTGCGAAAAATGCGTTCGGGTGAAAGCAGTTGGACATGAACCAAAACATGCGCCCAATAATCGAATGCAAAAATATTTCGGTCATTCGTGGTGCAAAAACAATCCTTGATGATGTTTCGTTGCATGCCACTCAAGGTGAACTTGTTGCAATTCTCGGGCCAAACGGTGCAGGCAAGTCAACCTTGCTTGGAGTACTCGCCGGAGACATTGCACCCGACACAGGCTTAGTAAGTTTTGGAGACGACCAAATCGCAACCCTTAGTAAATCAGATCTAGCTCGCTGCCGCGCGGTTCTTCCCCAACAAGTGACGGTTTCATTTCCGTTTAGTGTCGAAGAAGTTGTCGAAATGGGTCGTGGACCAAAATCAACAAGTGTCGATCAAGATTTGATCGAGATGGCAATGAAAAAAGTTGACGTACTCGAGATGCGCAATCGTCTATACCGTTCGCTCTCGATTGGCGAGCAGGCTCGTGTATCAATGGCGCGAATCTTGGCTCAAGACACACAGTTGTTGCTACTTGATGAGCCGACTGCCGTTCTTGACATCGGCCAACAAGAAAAACTTATGCGGATCGTTCGTTCTCTTGTTGATGACGGTCGAACAGTTATCGCCGTGTTTCACGATTTAAACGTCGCGATGTCATTTGCCGATCGTGTTGTGCTGCTGCAAAAAGGCAAACAGGTTGCAGATGGTTCACCCCGCCAAACTATGACCGCAGAAACATTGAGCAACATTTACGAACACAAAATCGATGTAATTCGAGTCAACGATGACACGGGCCCAGTGGTTATTCCGTCGCCACGCGACCGAAATTAATTAGTTGCTAGCGAGGCTAATTTTTCTTTAACTTTTGCGACAGACGGATTCGTCATCGCTTCACCATCAGAAAACACGAGTGTCGGCACAGTTTGATTGCCGTTGTTCACGCGCTCGACTATCGCTACAGCATCTGGACTTTGCTCAAGATCTATCTCAGTGAAAGTGATGCCGTCCGCATTGAGCATTGACTTGAGGCGTTTGCAATATCCGCACCATTGCGTGCTGTACATCACAAAATCGCTTGTTGCCATAATCCCAAGGCTAGTTCTGAAAGTTTTCGATTACACGACGAAAAGTTAAGTTGATGCGTGGTTCATGAACTCGCTTTGTCTTTGCGACTTGATGCACCCAACATTGCTGTGACTTACCTGCCATAACCAACAGACTGCCCGACTCGAGGTGAATTTTGATCGTCTCACCAGTTTTACGGTGTCGCATATCAAAGCGACGGGTGGCTCCAAGACTGACCGAAGCAATGATTGGTTCAGGGCCGTTGCAAGCCTCATTATCTGAATGCCAACCAACCCCATCTTGCCCGTTGCGATAAAAATTGACAAGCGCAGAATTAAACGGAGTATTTGCGACTTCAGCACATCTGTTGCGAATTTCACCAAGCATCTTTGAAAACGGTTGTGCGCGGCGCATCACACCCGAATATTTGTATCCCTCACCAAGTTCGTTGTGCCAAGTCGAAAGTCGTGGCTCAAGCACCGTGTTGCCAAAAATTGTTATTTCTGGTTGCTCCCAATCGCTCTCATCTCTAATTTGGTTAAACGCCCGCGAGGCGAAGTCAAAATCCAAAAAATTTTCATACAAAGTCGCCGTGCCGTCAAAGGGCAAAAATTGTTGGGCCGTCAGGTGCACTAGTTAAAGACTAGTTAAAAATCAGCTAAAGACTAGCGAGAGATATTTCACCGACAACTTTGCCCGGATTCATAATGCCGTTCGGGTCAAGAGCAAATTTGATTGCTCTCATCACATCAACCGCCTCGCTGCCAAGTTCGCTGACAAGATAGTTGATCTTGCCGATACCAATACCGTGTTCACCAGTGCAAGTGCCTTCAAGACTCAGCGATCGCTTTACAAGTCGCGAATGAAACTGCTCCAGACGCTCGATTGCGGCATGATCATTTGGATCTGCAGTCAACAAAACATGGAAGTTTCCATCACCCACATGGCCAACTAATGGCCCATAAATCTTAGAGTCAGCCAAATCTTTTTGTGTTAGTTCGATGCACTCAGACAACCGCGAAATCGGCACACAAACATCCGTTGAAAAAATGCGACCACCAGGTTGGTGAGACCTGCAAGCCAAACCCGCATCGTGTCGTGCTTGCCACAATTTACGGCGCTCGGCTTCGTCTGTTGTTTGCTTAAAACCCTGACCCCCATGACGCTCAAGTACTTCGCGGGCCGATGAAATATCAAGTGCCGTTGATTCGGCTGAACCGTGAAACTCGAGCAGCAACAAATCTTTATGCGGTAGATCGGTGCCCGAATAACGATTGACAGCGGTGACGGCCTCGCGGTCAACTAATTCAATTCGGGCAACATCAACGCCGAGTTGAATCACTTCAATTACGCCGTCAACGGCTTCACGCACAGTTTCAAATTGCATCGTCGCAGATGCAATCACTTCAGGGATACCAAACACGCGCAAAGTTAACTCGGTGATTACGCCAAGTGTTCCCTCTGAGCCAACAAAAAGATGCGTCAAGTCATAGCCAGCGGAAGTTTTTCGCGCACGACGCGATGTCGTGATTATCTCGCCATTGGCGGTTACAACCGTCAGGCTCATCACCAGTTGTTTCATCGCACCATACTTCACTGTCGTCGTTCCAGATGCACCCGTTGAAGCCATTCCACCTAAAGTTGCGTCAGCACCCGGGTCAACCGGAAAGAACAACCCGTAACGAGATAAATATTCGTTTAGTTGCTTGCGTCGCACACCAGGCTGAATCGTGCAGTCAAGGTCTTCGCCACTGACTCGCAAGATTTTGTCCATCTGTGAAAGATCGAGTGACACGCCTCCCCGAATCGGGGTGCTGTTGCCTTCAAGCGAAGTGCCCGCACCCCATGCAACAACTGGCGTTAGATGCTCATTACAAATTTTTAACGTCGTTGCAACATCTTGCGTGCAGGTTACAAAGACGACCACATCAGGCAAAGTTGGAGTGTGAAAACTCTCATCTTTCGAGTGATGCTCACGAATAGTCGCATTGACCGACACTTTTTCGCCAAGCGCTGCTCGCAATTCGTCAATCACCATAGACATACTCCATAGGCATATCTTAAACACAGAGCTAAATAAACAGTTCACCCAAGCGATTAGTGTTGTCGGCGATGAGCTATCAAGACTTAAAGCGTCGACTCGATGCAGGCGAAATTGTCGTGCTCGACGGCGGTACTGGCACAGAACTTCAACGCCGTGGAGCACAAATGGACCCATCGGCTTGGTGTGGGCCCGCATCGCTAAACAACAGCGAACTGCTTACACAGGTACACCTCGACTACATCAATGCGGGTGCCGATGTGATCACGGCGAACACTTTTGCATCGTCGCGGTTGATGCTCACGCCGGCTGGTTTTGCCGATCGCGTCGAAGAAATCAACCGCGTCGCAGTTGAGGCAGCGTTGCGCGCCCGCGATTTGGCGACAGCAAAATCACCGAGTCGCA
>CAMAQQ010000161.1 GCA_945860575.1 Ferrithrix thermotolerans DSM 19514 | reverse complement strand
ATATCTAAAAGTGGCTTACCCTTGATCGGCACCAAACATTTTGGAACCGTGTCAGTGAGTGGCCTAAGTCGAGTTCCGAGTCCGGCGGCAAGTAGTACCGCTCTCACTCCGCCAACTCGTGCAGAAGTTCGTTCTGAGTGATCGGTGTGTTGCCGACTCGCCCAACTTGAATTGCCGCTGCCAGTGAGCCGAGTAGTCCCGACTCCCACATGTTTGCGCCGACCGTCATCGCCAGCGAAGTTGCGACCAACATGCAGTCGCCAGCACCTGCAACATCTTGTGGCGCCGAATTAAGCGCCGGAATCTGATCGGTCTCCCAGTCTTTACCCCAGCGGCCGTGCAACAAAACGCCTTGTTCGCCCAGTTTCAAGGTGACACTTTTTGCATCGGCGCTCAGACAGACCAATTGTGCAATCACGACGAGACCGTCTTCGGTGTTTCGCAGAGCCAGTCTGGCTTCGCGCTCAGTCGGGGTTATCAAGTCTGCACTTTTGAATCTTGAGATATCGCCGATTTGCGACGAAGATTGACTGTCGGCGACAATTCGCATCTTGTTTTTAGTCGCAATCTCGACAAGTTGATCAACCACATTCTGATGCAGACATCCATAGTTAAAATCTGAGAAAATCAGCAGATCGGCATTTGCGCATGCTTTTTCTACACTCGCAACCAAGCTCTTTTGTATCGGCTCGTCCACCGAGCGCTGTACAAGGTGACTGACACGCAACAGAGTTTTGCCGCGACTCCGAAAGCGTTGTTTAAGTGTTGTCGGTCTTGCCTCATCAACCACTAGTTCGTGTTCAACATTGAATTTGGTCAGTTCATCGCGACAAAACTGGGCGGATTCATCGTTGCCGACGACCGAAAAATATTTTACTTTTGCGCCGAGAGATGCGGCATGGGCCGCGACAATTGCCGCCCCACCAATAAATTTCTTGCTCGAAATCGGAGTAACAACAATGGTTGGATCTTCTTCGGACATTCCAAGTGGATCGCAAGAGATATATTCGTCGACGATTGTGTCGCCTATCACCACTACTTGCATGTCTTTCATCTTTGAAAGCAGCGACGATAAAGATTTCGTAGTCACCCCGCGTCGAGCCATAAAATCAGTCGGCAAAGTAATTGATTTTGGCTCTTGAATTGCCATCTCACGGCGAATCAAATCAAGCGAAGTAAACACAACATCACCCGAACTGAACAACAATTTCCCACCATAACTATCTACGGCATCCTGCTCGGGGTTGTCCTTGGTTTTATGTTCCTTGCCCTTGACGACTCGAGCAGGCTTAATTTTACGAATTGCATCAATCACCGAATCGTCAATCAAAAAAGCTTCATCTACTATGGCGTGCATTCTGACAGCCTCTAGGCGAAACTCTTGTGGCACATGTGCCGAAACCCCTGCCACACGATCACTCAGAACACCAACTACAAGTCTTTCGCCACTGTCTTTGGCGAATTTCAGCAAGCGCAGATGCCCTGGATGAAGAACATTGAAAGTACCAGAGACAAAAACTGTGCCGTTCTTCATGACTTGGTAATTTTCTCCATAATTTGATGAACCGATTGCAAAGACGGCATCGGCTTGATCGACGAGAACACACTTGATTCTAGCGACGAATGGGCGATTGCATTATCGCCTGCGTCTTGTGCCATTTGACGAACCACATTAGATAATGGCGAGTTGGCATAATTTGCAATGACACAAGCCAATTCAAAAAACGAGATCTCATCTGACGCCGAAAATTGAACCACCGGGTCGCATTCAGCCAAGAGCACGCGTTCGATGACATCAACGGCAGTGTCAACAGTGATTGGACTAATCGCCATATCAACAAACGCCGAAATTTTTTCGTTACTTGAGAGTTTATTGAACCAGTCAAGAACTAATTCAGTGTGTTCAGAAATTACTTTTGAAAATCGCACTATTTTTACTGTTGTGCCAAGCGATAGTAATTCTGTTTCTGCTTGAGATTTTTGGCGACCGTATTCGGTTGTCGGACTGTAGGCCGACTTGATCTTTGTAAGTTCGGTTGAACCATCAAAGACTCGATTACTAGAAATCAGAACAAGCTTTGGAGAATTGAGTGAAATAAGTTCTCTGGCGATCGCAACCTGAGCATCAACATTCACCAACGAAGTGGCTTCTGGGTTTACTCGACAAGCTCTTATTGAACTCACTCCGGCCGACAGAACTACTGCATCAAATTTTCCGGCGTTGCGAATTGTCTTTACCGATTCTGAAATATCCTCCAAATTAACCAACAGTGTCGAGTCATTGCGCGCGTCCGACTTGCGAGTAGTTATGACGACATCGTGACCGTTTTTTGCCAAGGTCTTTTGCAGACATGAGCCAATGATCCCAGTGCCACCGATGATTAGAACTCTCACCGAATGTCCTCGATTGCGCGCCACTCCGTGTCGCTATCAGAAAATGGACCACTCTGTACTTCAATGAACACCGCTGAGTCTGTGATTGTTCGAATCGTGCGAAAGACGCGAGCCGGAACTCTTATTGAACTTGGCGAAGATGGCTGATCGGCACGGCGCTCAACATGATGCACTACGTCGCCGACGGTGCCACCGTGATGCAAAGTTATTTCTAGGGCTCCGCGCATCATGTGATACGAAACTGACGAATCATTATTTTGGCGTAATGGCCCTGTACTAATTGGTACAGCGTGAATCATCAACATTTCTTGAATCACCTGTGACTGACTGTGATGCATGCAGAGCCGCGCAGTTTGCTGTCCGTTTCCAACGCTGAATGCACCAAGAAACGAGATCAATGATTCCGTCACTTCTACCGTCTCGGACTTGGCGAAAAAAACTCGGGTGTTGACTTTATTTAAATCAAAATTTTTCACTAAGGACTGTTCAAGTTTTTCTAAACTACCGGGCGTCGTTTTCTCGACTTGCCCAATGACTTGATTCATCGCGACAGCAATTGAATTATCGATATTTTTTCGCCACAAAATCTCAACTGATACCCATTCATAAGGAAACTTGGGTGAGCCTGCGTTATCGACCGAACACGACATGTAATCGGTACTTGGCAGATCGGTGCTGGTAAGCAAACTGAAGGTCTTGGCTTGCGAAACTTGGGTAATCGAATGCTTTTTCATCCAGTTCTCAAGTTGCGTTTGCGAGCAATTATTTTCGACATTTGGCAACGCAACCAAGTTCTCAGACGAGCCACTTCTTGGTGCAACATGTTCGACCAGAATACGGCCAGATTTATCGGTTGTTAAAACAAACATTGACTACTCAAAGTATATGAATTCGTAGTCACCCGTATAGCCGGTCTTTTCAAAAATCCACAGCCATTCATCTAAATCAAAGAATGTTTCACAAGTCAACGCCCAACATTGCAAATTAAATTGCTCAAGTTCATTGCGATAACTCTCAGAAGTCACATAATGAGACTTGCCAATACGTTGAATTTCACGCAAACAATTTTCTAAATCAAATGCGCGTAAGTTATGCAAAAGAGTCAACGAAATCACCAAATCGAACTCTTTGTCCTTCCATTTAAATTCACCCCGCGCATCATGAATCTGCACATGCGGCTTGACAAGATCGGTCGTATGACTTAAACCATGCTCTGAAATATCGGTGCC
>CAMAQQ010000160.1 GCA_945860575.1 Ferrithrix thermotolerans DSM 19514 | reverse complement strand
GCGGCAACTGTATTTATACCTTGACCCATTTCTGTCCACCCGTGGCGCACCTCAATGCGTCCATTATGTTTAAAATGCACGACGGCTCTCGATATTTCTTTGAAACCATTGCCTAGCCCGCTATTTTTTAGTCCGAGACCCAGGCCGACTGCCTTACCTGCCAATATCGCAGCGTCATATTGTGGCTTAATCTCGTTCAAACAAATTTCTGCACCGAGGCATCCGTCGTCCATTATTTGACCAGGACCCCAGACCATGCCAGGTTTGATTACATTGCGTGCTCTGATCTCCCAACCAGAGATGCCTACTTTCTCTGCGAGTCTGTCAAGGGCACCCTCCATTGCGAATTGGGCCTGGTTTGCACCAAAACCACGAAAGGCTCCGCAGACTGGGTTGTTCGTACGAGCGGCGATGGCTTCAACATCGATATTGGCAACTTGATACGGACCGCTGGCGTGACCAGCCATTCGTTCGAGAACCTTCATTCCGACACTTGCGTATGCACCCGAGTCGCCGATCGCTCGCACCCGTAATGCAGTCAGTTTTCCAAGTTTGTCACAAGCCACTTCATAGTCCATTTCGATTGGATGACGCTTGGCGTGCATCAAGAAACTCTCTTCGCGGGTCAAAGTACATTTCACCGGAAGATTCAAAAGCCATGCCGCAAGCGACGCATGTGCTTGATTGCTCATATCTTCTTTGCCACCGAATGCTCCACCGTTGGTGACGAGTGTGACGGTCACTTGACTATTATCAATTGCGAGTAGGCGAGCGATGTCATTGCGATCATCCCAGACACCTTGACCGCCCGAATAGACATGCAATTGTTTTTCTCCGTTAACGAAATTCGGTACAGCCAAGGTGCTCTCGGGTTCAAGAAAAGCATGTTCAATTCTCTGCGTCGTGAATAATTCTCGAACGACAAAATCACTCGATGATATGGCTGCGTCGCAGTCACCGCGTTTGTAACTTGATTTGCTGAGAATGTTGTTCTCGGTCTTCCAAACTGCAACTTCATTTGACGCGATTGCTTTACGCGCATCAGTAATTGGCGTCAATGGGCTATACGAAACTTCAACATGCGCTGTCGCATTGCGAGCATTGATTCTTGTATCAGCCACAACTATTGCCAAGACATCGCCTGCGTATGAAGTTCTGCCACCAACAGGAATCATCACAGGCCAGTCTTTGTAGATAATTCCCATCATCAATTCGCCAGGGATATCAGCAGAAGTGAACACGCCCTTCACACCAGGTTGTTTCAGTGCAGCGCGCGTATCTATTTCGAGTACATCTGCACGAGCGTGTTTGGTGAAAACCAGTGCGGCGTGAAGCATCCCCGTGACACGCATGTCATCGATATATCCGCGATCTCCGAGTGCGAGTGCTTCTGCCTCTAATTTCATTACACGCACACCAAGACCACCAGTGGTGATGATTTCGCGCGTCTGTGATTTGGCGACTGTCTCAATCGCATCAAGAATTTTCACGTAGCCGGTGCACCGACATAAATGCGCACCAAGATGTCGTGCCATATCCTCTCGCTTCAAGTCGGAACCCTTTTTGTCAATTTGTGCTTTCGCACGAACGACAATGCCAGGAATACAAAATCCGCATTGCAAACCGCCACACGCTGCGAATGCATTAGCGAAGGCATCTCGTTCGCTTTGACTTACGCCTTCAAGCGTTGTGATTTGTGAGCCCGCAACTTTTTCAAGCGACTGTTGACAACTGACGATTGCTTTGCCGTCCACGAGCACGGTGCAGCAGCCACATTGTCCTGTTGGTGAACAACCATCTTTAGGCGACGTGATATTTAGTTCTTCACGCAGAGCTGCTAAAAGATGCGGATGGTCATCGCGAACTGTGACGTTATTTCCATTTACGGTCATTGCTACCCGACCCACAGTTTTTTCGCCGATAGATAGGTCTGCGAGGTGACTGGTCACGTCTTAACCATACCTGTATTGAGAAACAGGTTTACATTATGTAAAGAAGCGGTTACTCAAATACTGAGCCTCTTTGGCTCGTGATTCGACCATAAACCTCAGGTCGACGGTAACGGTCAAAGTTAAACAACGTATTTTTGTAGTTATAACACCAGTCCAGATCACAGGTCGCTGTGATCACCTCGTCGTCACTTGTCGCTGTCTTAGCGAGCAATTCGCCAGATGGGGCGATGATGCTTGAATCGGCCAGGCTGTCGACACCCTCTTCGACACCGCCTTTTGCCACCCCAACTACAAAGGTGCCGTTTTGATACGCGCCACTTTGCATTACCAACGCATTATGAAAACTTTGCAGCGGATCTTGAGTCGGGTCGGGAATGTACTGCAGTGGCGTGTTGTAGCCGCAGAGAATCAATTCGACCCCTTGCAGACCCATAACCCGATAACTTTCTGGCCAACGACGATCATTGCAAATCATCATTCCAATGCGACCGCCAAATGCGCTCCATACTCCGAAGCCGTCGTCGCTGGGTTTGAAATAATAACGCTCGGCGTGCTGAAATGGACGATCAGGTTCATGCTGTTCGTGACCAGGAATATGCACCTTGCGATATTTTGCGACAACCTCGCCGTTGCGCTCAACAAGAATTTGCGTGTTGAAGCGCTCGCCATCGGGTGTTAACTCTGCGTAGCCAAGGCAGAAACCAACACCAAGACTCTTGGCCTCATCAAATAATGGTTGGGTGATGGGTGATGGCATCTGAGTCTCATACCAATGATCGGCTTGTGAAATGTCATCAACAAACCATCTCGGAAAAAATGTTGTAAGTGCCAATTCGGGAAATACAACCAACTCGGCCTTTAGTGAGTGAGCATTTCGAAGTAGGTCAATAAGTCGTTTGACCACAGATTGCCGATCATCAGTGCGTTGAATCGGGCCGAGTTGTGCAGCGGCAACTTTTAATAGTCGAGTCATATCATTTCTCGTATTTTAGTTCGTATCTTCGAGTGTCGTCAGCGAAAGCATCGTGTGCAACAAAATGTTGGCACCAGCAATCAGATCTACGGTCTCAGTGAACTCGGCGGCGTTGTGACTAATGCCTTTGACGCTTGGAACAAAGATCATTCCTGATGGGCAAACTCTCGCCAACATCTGAGCGTCATGTCCTGCGCCTGAAGGCATCCTTTGCACCGTGTTGCCTTTTGCTTTGGCGATTCGTTCAACACAGTCGATAACACGATCATCAAAAATCACAGGTTCAAATCTCGAGAGTTCTCGTGTTGTAATTTTTACATTCTCTGCCGAAGCGACAACTTGTAAATAATCGGCGATTTTAGATTCGGCTAGTTTTAATAGTGTCTCGTCAGTATTTCGCACGTCAAGTGTGATTGTTGCTTTGGCGGCAACAACATTTGTCAGATTCGGATGAAGATCAATTTTTCCGACGGTGCAAACTTGATCTCCACCCATTTCTTTGGCGAGTTGACGAACGAATACCGTGATCTCAGCCGCAACTAGTGCTGGGTCATGTCGTAAAGACATCGGTGTTGTCCCGGCGTGATTAGATTGTCCAACGATTGTTAGTTCCTGCCAAGAGATTCCTTGCACGCTGGTGACGGCGCCAATTCGTACGCCATTTGCTTCAAGCATCGGGCCTTGTTCGATGTGCAGCTCAAC
>CAMAQQ010000159.1 GCA_945860575.1 Ferrithrix thermotolerans DSM 19514 | reverse complement strand
TTGCGTGATCACAAACCAGATGGTGTCATTGTTGTATTTGATCGAAAAGAAAAGACCTTTCGTCACGATGCGGCCCCGGAATACAAGGCACAACGCGAAACACAGCCAGATATTTTGTACCAACAACTTGATTTGATTCGTGAATTATTGAATGCCATGGGCATTGTTGCGATCGACGCGGCTGGCTTCGAGGGTGATGACTTGATCGCGACGATTGCCGAAAGGGCCGAGCGGGCTGGCGATGATTTGATCATCGTCACTGGTGACCGCGACAACTATCAACTGGTAAGCGATCCACACATTCGTGTGCTCTATAACAAGCGAGGCGTGAGTGACTATGCGCTCTACGACGAAGCAGGAATATTCGAACGAACTGGCGTGACTCCAAAGCAGTATGTCGATTACGCAGCGCTTCGGGGAGACCCAAGTGACAACTTAGACGGTGTTCCTGGGGTCGGCGAGAAGACCGCCGCCAAACTTGTAGTTAAATACTTGACCCTTGAGAATATTTTTGATCATGCCGAAGAGCAAACACCAAAACTCAAACAGGCACTTATAGAAAGTCGTGAGCGTGTCTTGCGAAATGCAAAATTGATGGTTTTGCGCAGGGATTCGCCAGTCGACATAGATATTCACGAGTCAATACCCAAGCCACGAATGGACGAAGTCAAGAAAATGTTTGCAACATTCGAGTTTCGTACGATGAACACGCGGTTTGTTGAAGCGTTTAAACATTTTCCAATTGATCTGGTGCAGGTGACCGGTTCAGACACGATAGGCGAAACACAATCTGCTGTTGAGTCCAACGATCAAGCGACAAGCAAACTAAATGCAGTTGTCACTATGTGTAAGGACACAGACTCGGCACTTGCAGTTTTGAAAAATAGTGCTGTGAGCGATATTGGCGCGTCATGGGCCGGTGATCCTGGAAGGTCAGATTTGCTCGGAATCGCGGTCGTCACTGACAAGGCAACTCGCGCTGTCAGTTGGATCACGAAGTCGCTTCTGATTGAATCGTCCGTCAAGAAATTTCTTTCTGGCAATTGGCGATTTCGTGGGCACAACGTCAAGCCGTTGTTGCGAAGTTTGTTGCAACTTGATATTGACTTGAAACACATGACGCTTGATACGGCGATAGCGGCGTATCTGCTTGATCCATCTGAATCTCGCTACGACATCAAGCAGGTTGTTGAGCGCTACGCCGGTCTCGTAATCACATTGTCAGTAACTGGAGCCAAAGATGGTCAATTAAGTTTTGACACAATTGATTCTGAAACTTCGGCAAGTACCCTCGCGGCGAACAATGCTTTGGGTGTTTGCGTTGTGGCAGATCTTTTGATCAAGGCGCTTGAACAGCAAAAACTGAGCAATCTGTATTTTGAAATTGAACATCCACTTGTGCGAGTTCTCGCCAAAATGGAGTTCGTCGGCGTACTTGTTGATGTCAAACAGTTGAACGCAATTAACGATCGTTTGACGGGCGAATGCCTGTCGCTGACAAAGCGACTGCATCAGATAGCAAAGCAAGAATTCAACCTCAACTCTCCGTTACAGCTTCGCAAAATCCTCTATGAAGATCGAAAACTAACACCTGGCAAAAAAAACAAGACTGGCCCGTCGACCGACGCAGCAACTCTTGAGAAACTGAAAGATCAGTGGCCAGATTTTATTGAGCCATTGCTTGAATATCGCGAAGTAGAAAAATTGCGCTCAACTTATGGAGAAGGATTGCTGTCATGCGTTGAGGCTGACAAAAGAATTCACGCAACTTTCAATCAGACCGTTGCTCGAACGGGTCGACTCAGTAGTGATCAACCTAATCTGCACAATATTCCTGTGCGAAGCGAGCAAGGAAAAGTTTTTCGAACTGCTTTTGTTCCCCGCAAAGGAACAAGATTTTTGGTCGCTGATTACAATCAAATTGAGTTGCGCTGTATCGCGCATCTCGCCAACGATCCAGGTTTGATTGAAGCGTTCAACAAGAATGTCGATATTCATAATGTGACTGCCGCGAATGTTTTTGGCGTTGCCTTGAACAAGGTGACAAGTGAGCAAAGGTCCAAAGCCAAAATGGTGTCATACGGTCTGGCTTACGGAATGGAGGCCTACGGTCTCGCGCAGAGACTGGCGATCGGCGTTAGTGAGGCAAGTGAGATTCTTGAAGCATATTTCAGGGCATTCCCAAGAGTGAAGAAATACATGGATGAGACAGTAGAAGAAGCAAGAAAAAGGGGATATACCGAAACGTTATTTGGACGGCGAAGATCTATTCCTGAATTACAAAATTCTAATTTTCGAATGCGCCAAATAGGTGAGCGCCAGGCGATGAACTCGGGGATACAAGGACTTGCCGCCGACATATTCAAAGTGGCCCTCGTGCGTATTGAGGCAGAACTTGAATCCGGCAATTTTGAGTCGCAACTCGTGTTGCAGGTGCATGACGAAGTGATTCTTGAGGCCACGGCCACCGAGGAGATGGCCGTCGAGAAACTCGTGCGCGACACGATGTGCTCGGCAGCCAAACTTGCGGTCACGCTCGAGGTCAATCTGGCATGGGGCGATACCTGGGCATCAGCCAAGGCTTAGAGATCATTAGTCAAATCGCTCAGTCAACGGCTATTTATAAGGCCTATCGGGTAGGCTAAATCGTCCTATCCGCCTATCCCATCCACCGAAAGCAACACCTGTGTCAACCGATCAATTAATGATGACATCTCCCGCAATGGGAACCTTCGACTCAGAAGGAAATTACACCCCTCGAAAAGTTACCGAGCGAGATGTTTCGTTTGCAGACTCAATCAACGAAACGATGGTTGAACTTAAAGAAGGCAAGTTGGTCACCGGCACGGTCGTGCGAATCACCCGAGACGAAGTGCTCGTCGAGATTGGTTACAAAACCGAAGGCGTAATTCTCAACCGCGAACTTTCAATCCGCCAAGATGCTGATCCAAATACAATTGTCAAACTAGGCGAGAAGATTGAGACTTTGATTCTCACTCTTGAAGACAAAGAAGGACGACTACTTCTTTCTAAAAAGCGCGCTCAATATGAGCGAGCATGGGGCGATATTGAAAAAGTTAAGAATAGTGATGGAACTGTTGAAGGCGTCGTTATCGAGGCGGTAAAAGGCGGATTAATCGTCGACATTGGTCTTCGCGGTTTCTTGCCTGCGTCGCTTGTTGAGTTGCGAAGAGTTCGCGATCTTGCGCCGTATCTTGGTCAACGAATTACGGCCAAGATACTCGAACTCGATCGTCAACGAAATAATGTCGTTCTTTCTCGTCGTGCACTGTTAGAGCAGAGCCAAAAGGGCACTCAGAGTGACTTCCTTGAAAATCTCAAAATCGGTGAAGTGCGAACTGGTCGCGTGTCAAGCGTCGTCGCTTTCGGAGCGTTTGTCGATCTGGGTGGCATGGATGGACTGATCCACGTTTCAGAAATGTCCTGGAAGCATGTTGACAATCCAAGTGAAGTCGTAAAGATCGGCGACGAGGTTTCTGTGAAAGTACTTGAGATTGATCGCGAGCGCGACCGAATCAGTCTCTCGCTGAAGGCAACACAACAAGATCCATGGCAAGAGTTCGCCTCAAGTCACCAAGTGGGGCAACTTGTTTATGGTCGAGTCACAAAACTCGTTCCAT
>CAMAQQ010000158.1 GCA_945860575.1 Ferrithrix thermotolerans DSM 19514 | reverse complement strand
ATCATGGGACACGTTGACCACGGTAAAACAACTCTGCTTGACAAAATTCGCAATGCCAATGTTGTCTCGGGTGAAGCCGGTGGAATAACCCAACATATTGGTGCGTACCAAATTGAAAAAAATGGCAAGTTGATTACTTTTATCGATACTCCAGGTCACGCAGCGTTCACGAAAATGCGTGCTCGCGGTGCAGGCGTGACCGACATCGTGGTGTTGGTTGTCGCCGCCGATGACGGAGTGATGCCACAAACCATTGAAGCGATCAACCATGCGCGAGTTGCCGACGTGCCGATTGTCGTTGCGCTAAATAAAATCGACAAAGATAATGCTGATGTACAACGAGTACTCGCGGGTCTTGCCGAACAACAATTGACGCCAGAAGCGTGGGGCGGTGACACGATCGTTGTCGAGATGTCAGCGCAAAGTGGTTTGGGTGTCGACGATTTACTTGACCAGTTGAACGCGGTGGCCGAACTCGAAGAGTTGACTGCGAACCCAACTGGTCGTGCCAAAGGTGTTGTGCTTGAAGCACAACTAGATATTGGTCGTGGACCTGTGGCGACAATTTTGGTCGACAAAGGTGTGCTCAAAGTTGGTGACCCAATAGTTGCGGGTGCCGCATGGGGTAAAGTTCGCGCAATTATCAACGACCGTGGCGAGCAAATTAAACAAGCCGGTCCTTCGACGCCAGTGCAGGTGCTTGGGTTGTCAGCGGTACCTGGTGCCGGTGAAGAATTTAGATCTGCCCCTGATGAGCGCACTGCGCGAACAGTGGCTGGTGCACGCGAGCAGCGATATCGCACGATGAACCAACGCGGTGATGCCCGAGTTCAGCGCGGAGTGAAACTTGAAGATATCTTCACCCAAATTCAAGCCGGTGAAGTTGCAACGCTAAACGTGATTGTCAAAGCAGATGTGCACGGTTCACTTGAAGCAGTAACCGAGAGTTTGCGCAAACTTGAGCGCGACGACGTTCGTGCAGCATTCGTGCATCGTGGCGTCGGAACGATCACTGAAAATGATATTTCTTTGGCTGCAGCCACAAATGCAACGTTGATTGGCTTCAATGTGCGCCCAGATCGCAAGATTCGCGAACTTGCCGAAAAAGAAAACGTAGAGATTCGAACATACGAAATCATTTACAAGCTTCTTGAAGATGTCGAGAAAGCAATGAAAGGCATGCTCGCCCCTGAATTCATTGAAGTTGTTACAGGTGAAGCCGAAGTGCGCGAAATATTCAAAGCACCAAAGGTTGGCGCTGTTGCTGGTTGTTCGGTCGTGTCTGGTGTGATCACTCGCGGATCAAAAGTGCGCTTCTTGCGCGAAGGATCAATCATTTGGAAGGGCAATATAAATACGTTGCGTCGCTTCAAAGACGATGTGCGTGAAGTGCGTGAAGGTTTTGAGTGCGGCTTGAGCTTGACGGACTTCCAAGATTTGAAGCCAGGCGACGTGATTGAAACTTATGATCTCAAAGAGGTCGAGCGAGCCTGAGTTTGATCGAAGCGTCTAATCTGTATTGATGGCAGATTTAGAGTTTTTCTTTGATCCGGGTTGCCCGTGGGCGTGGGCAACCTCGCGTTGGGTGACTGAAGTTGTCAACATTCGAAACTATGAAGTGTCGTGGAAGTTTATTTCATTGGCAATGGTCAACGGTGATCGTGGCTATGCACCCGATGATGAATATCACAAAACTATTCACAATTTTGGACTTGCCGCTTTGCGTGTTGCGAGTGCCGCCCGCGCATCTCAGGGCAACGAGGGTGTTAGAAAGTTTTACACCGCGTTTGGTACGTCATTTCACAATTTGAAAAAGCGTCAAGGTTCAGACACGAATCCGCATCAAGTTCTGACAGAAATATTGCAGAGCCAATCACTGCCGACACAATGGGCCGACGCTTACGATGACGAAACGCATACGCCGATAATTCGATTTGAAACCGATTTGGCAATTTCGCGAGCAGGCAAAGATCTCGGCGCTCCGATTCTTACTTTCAAACCAGGAACCGCTTCAGAGGGAACTTTTTTTGGACCAGTAATTTCTAAGATTCCTCGCGGCGAAGATGCCGCTAAATTTTGGGATGCGATTGAGGCAGTTGCCACGACACCAGGAATGGCCGAGTTCAAGCGTTCACGAAAATCCCTGGATTTAACCTAGATTTGACCTAGAAATTGAGAATTCTGGAAATCTAGAATTGAGGCAGTGATGAAAGTTGTTTATACGCCGGCACATTTGTTGCATAACCCAGAAGTTGAAATAGAGAGATCTTCGGCGCATTCACCGTTTGAACATACGGGTCGAGCCGAGAAGATTCGTGAAACTTTGGCCGCTGACAAGGCCTTTGATTTTGTATCGCCGACAGCGTGGGGCACCGAACCGATCACGAAGATACATAATCCTGGCTTGCTGAAGTTTTTGTCGACGGCGTGGGCCGACTATCAGCGCGATGTAAAAGAAGTTCGCGAGGTTGTTCCCGATATGTTTTTCAAATCGAACCTGCGTGAACACATGGGTTCACGCACCGAGCCAGAGTCAATCAACGGCAAATTGGGTTGGTGGTGTTTCGAGACCACGACACCGTTAACTATTGGCACATACGAAGCAGCCCGTGGCGCAGTTGATGTTGCATTGAGTGCGACCAAGATTGTTCAAGACGGCGAGCGATTTAGTTATGGTCTGTGCAGGCCACCAGGTCATCATGCGACAACCGATCTTTATGGCGGATATTGCTTTTTTAATAACGCGGCGATTGCAGCGCATCATGTGGCAAGCACCACTGGCACCAAAGTGACCGTGTTGGATGTTGATTATCACCACGGCAATGGCACACAACAGATTTTTTACGAACGCGACGATGTGCAATTCGTTTCTTTGCACGGCGATCCTGCCCGGGCATACCCATATTTCACTGGCTATGCCGACGAAACTGGTGCAAGCAAAGGATTAGGTTCAACGCTGAATTTGCCACTCGCGGCACGCACCGACGACGACACCTATTTAAAGTCTCTTGAGCGCGCGTGCGAAAGTATCAAAAAATTTGGTCCGTCAATGCTGATCGTTTCTCTGGGTCTTGACACTTTTATTACTGACCCGATTAGTGATTTATCTTTGACTACACCTGGGTATGACAGGTGTGGTGCGCTGGTTGGTGCGCTTGGTTTACCAACGGTGGTTTTGCAAGAGGGTGGCTACGACGTCAATGCTCTTGGGGTCAATGTGCAATCTTGGTTGCACGGCTTGGCACGCGCAAATTAATTTCTGGTCGACTAGCTGATTTCTAGCGCTCGCGCAAATATTTTTCGAATGATGCAGCGATTTCGTCGCCGCTTGGGATTGGTCCGCCGAAATTAATTTCGGTTGTGCCATTTGCAATTTGTTCGTCAAAACTTTGTTCAAGTTGAGTCAACATCTGAGCATGATCTGTATTGCCAGCAATCAACTGATCTAGTCGTTCGCGTTGAGTGTTGGCTTGTTCGCGCATTTCAGAAACATCAATTGAGATGCCGCCTGTATCGCAGAGCGCTGAAAGCAAGGCGGCCGACGCAGCAGGGTAGGGCATTGACGCGACATAGTGAGGCACGCGAGCCCATAATCCGAGAGCCTGAATCTTTCGATCGTGAAGCGAATGTTCAATCGCCGC
>CAMAQQ010000157.1 GCA_945860575.1 Ferrithrix thermotolerans DSM 19514 | reverse complement strand
CCAATAGCGCCAAAAACCATCGCGGTTAATGGCGCAAGAACCACCGCGCTAGTTATCGTCTAAACAGAAGTTTGGGGCTGTAGCTCAGTTGGCAGAGCGGTACGTTCGCAATGTACAGGCCAGGGGTTCAATTCCCCTCAGCTCCACTTATCTTGCCATAATGGCTGAGTACAAAAACGGTAAATAACAAGTGAGGATTTTGAGATGGCAATGACTTTCACTGAAGCGAATCTTGCTGTCACTGCGCCCGGGCAGATTTTCGAGTTGATTGATGCTGAAGTGTTTGGCATCAAGATGCAGGTCTTTAAAAACGCGCCCGCACATCTTGGTCAGGTTTTTGCCGGCTCACGGGGTCATGGCGAAAAGACATTTTTGGTTTACGAGGGCGAGACCTACACATTTACTCAAGCAATGGATCAAATCGACGCACTTTCGAATCTGCTCGTGAATAGTTATGGCGTCAAAAAGGGCGACCGAATCGCTGTTGCGATGCGTAATTATCCAGAGTGGGTAATGTCATTCGCGGCGATTATCTCGGTTGGTGCAGTTTCTGTGTCGATGAACTCGTGGTGGGTCGAAGACGAAATGGACTTCGCCTTGCAAGACTCTGGCGCGACGGTTTTGATTTGTGATCAGCAACGCTTCGACATTGCAGCAGCCAGTTGCAAGAAACTCGGCGTCAAAGTTCTGGTTGTGCGAGCCGAGCAGCCGCTGCCGAGCGGTGTCGACAAATGGCAAGATGCTTTGGCACCACATTTGAAAGCCGCGCTCAAATGCCCGGTCGTTGATATCAAGTCTGACGATGATGCAACGATTCTCTACACATCCGGCACAACCGGTCGCCCGAAGGGAGCAGTCTCGACGCATCGTGCGATCATTTCATCATTGATGGCATTTTCTTCGCGTAATGCAGTGCTCACAATGTCGGGTACGAAACTCAAAGATGTAACTGGCCCAGAAATACCAACTTCGTTTATTTTGATTGTGCCTCTGTTTCATGTCACGGGTTGTGTGCCGGTAATGATGAGTTGTTTTATCGCTGGCTTGAAACTCGCGATCATGTACAAGTGGGATGCCGAGAAAGCTCTCGAGATGATCGAACGCGAACAGATCACGAATTTTGTCGGCGTGCCAACTCAAAGTTGGGATCTCGTCAACTCGCCGGTATTCGACAAATATGACACATCAAGTTTGCGCGCAGTTGGCGGCGGCGGTGCGCCATCGCCAACATCGCTGGTCGGCAAAGTCAACGACAAAGTCAAGAATGGCAGTCCACAACTTGGTTACGGCATGACCGAAACAAACGCTTTCGGCCCAGCCATCACTGGCTCTGATTATCTCGCGCACCCAACGAGTACCGGTCGCGCGGTTTTGCCGATGCGCGTCGAAGTTCGGGACGAAAACTTGAAGCCCGTGCCCACGGGTGAAGCAGGCGAGATTTGGTTTTTTGGCCCGATGTTGATTCGTGGATATTGGAACCGCCCAGAAGCAAATGCTGAGACAATTGTTGACGGTTGGCTGCGCTCAGGCGATATTGGGCGCTTTGATGCAGAAGGTTTCGTTTATGTCGAAGACCGTGTTAAAGACATGATTCTTCGCGCCGGCGAAAATATTTATGGTGCCGAAGTTGAAAGTGCGATCTACGATCATCCTGCGGTGCACGAGGCTGCGGTTTTCGGCGTGCCTCACGAGCGCCTTGGTGAAGAAGTCGGCGTCGCGATTTTGCCGAAGGCCGGAGTAGTTCTTGATCCAAAAGATTTATGGAATTTTCTTGAAGGCAAGCTCGCAGCCTTCAAAGTGCCTAGTCATGTGATTGTGATGAGCGAGCCGTTGCCGCGTAACGCAGCGGGTAAGTTTTTGAAGCGCGATCTTCAACAGCGCTTGACCAAAGGCGAACTCACAGCCGAAACACGGACAAAGTAGTTTTCTTGTGCCACCAGTAAATCTCACAACTGTTGAAGGCGTGAGTCTTGACTCGCTGACGATCGGCAATGCTCTTGTTGATGTCTTGGCGACTGTCGACGAAGGTTTTTTGGTGCGCGAAAAAATCGTCAAAGGTTCGATGAACCTCGTCGAAATGTCGCGGTCAAAGCACCTCCATTCGTTAGTTAACTCGCGAACCGAGATGAGTGGTGGCAGTGCCGCCAATACGGCATATGGGCTGGCAAGTCTCGGTGGAAAAGCAGGTTTTATCGGCAAAATTTCTGCTGATCGGCTTGGTGAATCGTTTGCCAATGACTTGGCCAAAGTAGGCGTTAAGTTCTTTCCGGGCGTTACATGTAAAACAGAAGACACTGGCCGTTGTTTGATTGTCGTTACCCCTGATGGCAACCGCACGATGAATACATTTCTTGGCGCTGCGTCGCTGTTGGATGCGGCAGACATCTCGCGTGAGGCGGTGCAAAGCGCAGCCGTGGTGATGCTCGAAGGCTATTTGTTTGATCGTGATGCTGCCAAAGAAGCATTTCGTGTTGCGGCAGAATATGCGCACACTGCTAGTCGCAAAGTGGCGCTGACGCTTTCTGACTCGTTCTGCGTCGATCGTCATCGAGACGACTTTTTATCGTTGGTTAAAAACGACATCGATATTTTGTTTGCAAATGAAGATGAAATCAAATCGTTGTATCAAGTCGATTCAATCAACGCCGCACTTCATCAGTTGCGAGATGATTGCGAGTTTGCTGCTGTCACGCGAAACGAGCACGGCTCGGTCGTAATCGATGGCGACGAAGTGGTGATTATCGATGCCGAGCCTGTCGAAAGTGTTGTTGATGCCACTGGTGCCGGCGACATGTATGCGGCCGGGTTTTTGTATGGTTTCGTGCGGGGAAAGCCAATTGAACAATGCGGCAAGATCGGTTCGATTGTTGCGTCAGAAGTTATTTCGCACATGGGCTCGAGGCCACTCGTGCCGTTGATTACGGTCGTACCGAAAAACTTGCAGTAGAAAGTTTGCTGGTTAGTAAAGCAACTTAGCTTTCGTCAGCGGGCAAAAACTCAAGTTGTAAATCGCCGAGTTTGACGAGCGTCGAAGCAATCCATCCGCCCAGTGTCGAGAAGTGTTCGTCGAGCAATTTGCTCGTGCCATCTTGCAAAGTTTGTTCGGCGAGTTCGTAGTCACCCGTATATGTAACCTCAATCGCGTAATCGATGTGTTCAAAAAGTTGCGAGGGTCGAGTGATTTCGATGGTGATGCTTTCTCGCTCTAGTTGACTGGCACTAATTTGCGGACTCTTGAGTGGTGTGATGCCATCAACAAGTGATGACTCTGGCTGGACCGCAAGTCGTTGCACGCGAAAAACAATTTCCATTTCAATTTCTGGCGACTCATGAAAAATTTCTTCGGTGTACCACGCTCGATAATTTGCCTGACTCCAACTTGGCCAAGTCAGTGTGATGTGGGCCACCACGCGTGGTGGGCGACCCTCACCTGGCAAACCGTAACTTGTCTCCCAGACGAGATCGCCGAGCAACATGTCGGATTGAAAATGCTCGTCAAACGCCTGACGTTCTAAAAACGCATTCGTAAAGGCATCTCGTAGTGCGCCAATTGCATCGCTAAAGACATGGTCGAGCATGTGGTCATAACGCTAACAATGTGCGAAACTAAATGCTCATGAGCCTGATAATCCTTGAACGCAGTGAGGGTGTTGCAAC
>CAMAQQ010000156.1 GCA_945860575.1 Ferrithrix thermotolerans DSM 19514 | reverse complement strand
ACGACGACGCAATTCGCGCGCAACAGCCGACATCGCCGACCACGCTGCGGCTTTCGACGCGCTATACGCAGCCATGCCCGCAACAGGTTGTGTCGCCACCACACCTGAGATATTCACAAAAAATCCACCATCTGCAATTAACGCCACACTTTCGCGCAACATCACAATCGGCGCAATCGCATTCACTGCAAACAATTTCGCCAATGAGGCGTCGTCGAGTTCGCCAATGCCACCAAATGCAACGACACCAGTCGCATTCACCACACCATCAAGCGGCCCGACAGAAGCCACAGACGCAAATGCAATTTGCAACGCCGCAGTGTCGGTCACATCGGCCAATGCATATTGAAACACGCTTGCTCCGTCAAGTCGTGTGTGATCACGCACGACCGCCGAAACTTTCGCGCCAGCCGCAGCCAAGTGAGCCGCAATCCGCTCACCCAAAACGCCAGTCGCGCCAACTACAACGACGTGTTTGCCGCCAAGGTCGCGTGCCATCACGTCACCTGGCAAACTTTCGCGAAATCTCCGCGACAAATCGTTCGGGCGATTTACCACACGCATCAATCTCGCTCGCGCTCATAAACATCGAAACCGCCCCGTCATCGCCACGCATCACGACCGCTGGATACTTGCCATCAATGCACGCCCGCACATCTTCGGGTTGATCGTTGCGATGAAAAGTCTCAAACTCAACATGCAAATCACTCTCAAGTCGACTCTGACATTCGCGCCACTGCGACTTTTCACGAAACAACGAATGTGTGATATCGCACAAACTGCAATGACGCGCACCAAACCGCGCACCAATCCAATAAGAAAGCTCGCCTACCAGCGTCGCGTCCGCGTCATAAACACCAATTAACTTGATCACACTTTAAAACTAACAGGCAAATAAAAAACGGGGTGCCAGATCTTTCGACCCGACACCCCGTCTTTAAAATTGATTTAGAGTTTTGCGAGATCCACTGTTGGTGGCACAATTACTGCATCAATTACGTGAATCACACCGTTGCTTGCTGCAACGTCTGCGGTTGTCACGGTTGCGGCGTTTACCTTCACACCTGACATGGTGTCAAGAGTTACGTTCGAACCTTCAACTGTTGGCACATCACCAGCAACAATGTCTGCTGCCATTACTTTTCCGGCAACAACGTGGTATGTCAAAATTGAGACAAGCACCGCTTTGTTTTCTGGCAACAGCAACTTCTCGAGCAAGCCTTCTGGCAACGCTGCGAACGCTTCGTCTGTTGGTGCGAAAACCGTAAATGGGCCTTCACCTTGCAATGTCTCAACCAAGCCACCAGCGGTCAACGCAGCAACAAGTGTGCTGAAACCTTCTGTTGCACTTGCTACGGCAACAATGTCGCCTGCATCTGTCGCTACTGTCTCTTCGGTAACTTCTTCGGCTACCGTCTCTTCTGTTGCGCTATCGCTACCGCATGCTGAGAGCATGACGAGTGCGACTGCAATTCCTGCAATTGCTTTCTTCATTTTCGGGGTGTCCTTTTCATTTAGGGGATAATTAACCCTATGAATTTAAGCCACCCGCGAACCTTACAGAGCCGTATTCACCAAAAATTCATGGTGACATACGACTCAGACTCAGCACTAATTTACTTTTTTGAAAGTCTTCACGTATTCGGAAGCTTCAGTTTGACCTTTCGCAGCAAGCGCCGCAGCAATGTCTGCTTTTACGGCTGCCACTACTTTGTGTGTGCCGTTGCAGTTCTTTTCTTCGTCAGTTGTATATCCGCAT
Source organism: Ferrithrix thermotolerans DSM 19514 (assembly GCA_945860575.1). Classification (GTDB taxonomy): domain Bacteria; phylum Actinomycetota; class Acidimicrobiia; order Acidimicrobiales; family Ilumatobacteraceae; genus BACL27. Next base: position 1,900 of record CAMAQQ010000156.1, on the reverse strand, counting down.
CCACATGTTCCCATTTTGTTGCCTTTCGTTGACTATTGATTAATTCCTCGCCATGATAACCCACTTCTTCGACAAGTAATCTCTAAATGTGTCACAGTCAAAGCGAGTCGCACAAATCAAGAACGGTTTCGCCCCGAAAATCTGCGCGAATTGCGCCAAGCCATTCGAATGGCGCAAGAAGTGGGCCCGCGACTGGCAAAATGTTCGCTACTGCAGCGACCGCTGCCGCCAAAACACATAGCCGCCCGATACCTCTACGACACGGGGTGAAGGCACCGCACTAACTACGCTCGTCGTAAGGATAAAACGCAGGGCAAAACACTGGCGCCGAGACGCCGGCAAAACACACGGGGCAAAATCATGAGCGACAAACCAAATCTCAAACACAACTACGGCACTATCGACAAAGAATACGGCCTCTTCCTCGCCACCCGCCCCGAAGCCGAAGATGGTCCTATATATATGGTCAACCTCATGAAGTATCACGAGGTCGCCCAATACTCCGACGACACAACTCCGGGTTCGCAGCCGATCTCGGGCCGCGAAGCCGACGACCGATACAACCCCTCTTCCATTCTTTCGCGCATCGGCGCCACAATCGTTTTCGCAGGTGACGTTGTCGGCAACGCAAACGGCCCAGAAGATTGGGATCGAATTGCGATCGTGCGCTACCCCACCCGCAAATCGTTTATCGACATGCAATCGCGCAAAGACTTCGGTGAAAAACACGTCCACAAAGCAGCCGGCATGAAGCGCACGATCATCGTCTGCTGTCGCCCCGAAGATCTTTCGCTCGACACTCGCGAGCGGCCAACACCAACTGACGGTCAGTTCTTGACGATGGTTGTGCGCCGCGACACCGATAATCAAACTGCGTTCGCTGCAATGCCGAACGCAACAAACTTGTTAGCCGAAGGCACGATCATCGGCGACGGCCGCAAGTGGGACACCGTACAGTTCGCCAATGCAACGTCACCCGACGACTACAACAAACTCGTCACGAGTCTCGCACCGCAAGTGGCGTCGGGCGATGCATACGTCGTCGGCATTCGCGCCTCGCTAAACGCAATCACCCAATAATCAGCGCCGCGTCACAAATAGTGGACGCAACTTAGTGGCAGAATTAAGTATGAAGAAGTTTCTACTAATTTCACTCGCCTCACTCGCGTTAATCGGCTTGCTACCAGCATCAGTGGCTAAAGCACACGATCCGATCATCCTCACGTCAGACCAAACCACGCCGTCAAATGGTCCGCTTATTCTTGACGGCACGATTTCTTTCGCCCTCTATGGCGCACTCGACTCGCCAAAAGACACGCGCGGGTTTCGCGTCAACTTCAAAGAGGGCGACTCACTCTATTTTTCAATTTTGATCCCCGATCTTGCGCCAGAGAACCAACTCGGCGACGCATCACTTCCGTTTCTCGAAATCACCGACCCCGCTGGCACAACAACAAAACTCTTGGTAAGCGAAAAAGTTTCATTTGCCGAGCCATACTCGGGCACAAATTATGTGCGACTCACCGAATTCAATTCGGTTGCGATTGCCGGCACCTATTCGGTTGTTGTCACCGGCGATTCACCAGGTCGCTTCACAGTTTCGTTTGGTCAAATTGAGATGTTCGGCACTTCGGTTGAGAATGTTCCGAATCGTGATCTCGGCGTCGGCGGCGTCATGAGTTGGTATGAAAACTCGTCGACACTTACGGCTGAAACACAGTCACCTGAGGCGCAATCAACCATGCCTGAAGTCGTTGCACAAACCGACATCACCAAAAACAATCAGTCGCTAGTTCTAACTATCACAGCGGTCGCCGTAATCGTTGCCATCACAATCGCAGTCAAAGTTACAAAAAAGCGCAACAAAAAATCTTAAAATTTCGTCTTATCGCTCGAACCG
>CAMAQQ010000155.1 GCA_945860575.1 Ferrithrix thermotolerans DSM 19514 | reverse complement strand
ACGACAAAGTTTCTCTGGCAACTGAAAAATGGCGGTCACAAAATCGAATCGGTGTTGATGCACTATGCCGACCGGGCAACAGTTTGCGTTAGCACGCAAGCGGGGTGCGCCATGGCCTGTGGGTTTTGCGCAACAGGTCAAGCAGGTTTCACCCGTCAACTAACTTCTGGCGAAATTGTCGAACAAGTTGTACACGCGGCACGAACTAGTGCCGCACGCGACCAACGGTTGGCCAATGTTGTATTCATGGGCATGGGCGAACCATTGGCAAACGAAGAAGCCGTGTGGCAAGCGGTCACGCGCATTCACGAAGCCATCGGTATTTCTGCACGACACCTAACTATTTCAACGGTGGGCATTATCCCAGGCATCAATACTCTCGCCGATCGACCGTTGCCAATTAATCTCGCCGTCTCACTGCACGCTGCGCGCAACGAATTACGCAACGAACTTGTACCAATCAACAAGCGATATCCGATTGAAGATTTAATGCAGGCGTGTCGAAAATATCTAGCCAAAAAGAATCGTCGCATAAGTTTTGAATGGGCACTCATCAAGGATGTCAACGACACGCCGCGCGATGCTCGCGAACTTGCCAAACTTTGTAAGAGCCTGAAGCCAAGCGCACACGTCAATTTGATTCCGCTAAATCCGACGCCGGGTTATTTAACCAAAGGCACGGCCCCTGAAGATGTCCGCGAGTTTGCGATGCAACTTGAAGATCTTGGCGTGAATGCAACCGTGCGTCGCAACCGTGGCACTGATATCGCTGCCGCGTGCGGTCAATTGGCTGCGGGCCAACCAGTGACGCTTAGTTCGCGCTCAGTAGTTGGATAAGTTTCACTCGGCCCTGTTTGATTTGGTCGCTCAGTGCGCGCTCTAACAACCCGCCAGTAAATAGAGAACCCGAATAATGCAGATTCGTCTGTAGCGAAGACCCGTTATCAGTTCGAGAAACTGTTGCACTAAGCACCCATGCCGAATGGCTACGCCCATCATTTTCGGCGCGTTCAAACACAACCCGATGGGGTGCCTCACAACTCGCGCGAATCATTCGCAAACGCTTTGACCTAGCAAATGGTCCTAGTCGTGCGCGAAGTTCAACAGTCCAAGCAATTACATCGTGTGAATTAGCCGCATCATGATCAACTGGCGTAACGCTATGCACCATCTCAAGCCATGATTCGTAATTTTTGAGATCTGAAATGTAATCGAAAAGCTTTTCAACCGAAACTGGCACATCAACACTCGCCGAAACATCCATCGCAACACCTAGCTAAGACTCAAAACTCAGAATGCGACTGGTCATGATCATGATCTTGATGGTTCTCTTGATCGCTGGTACTAACTTCAACGTGTCCAAAAGCCCGACCCAGCAATCGTCCGCGGGCTCGCAGTTTGCCGTCTAAGTCGCCGGAGCGATCAAATCGTGGCGTCCAGGGCAACGCTTGAGTCTGTTGGGTATCCATTAAATCGGCAAGTTCACCTGTGAAATCAGCGGTTTCATCAGCCGTGACGTCAGCCGTTTCATCAGCCCTGATATCAGCGGTGATTTCAGATTCAGGACTTGTGCTGGCATCAACTGCCGCGTGATCCGCAGCCTCAAATAAATGATCGTCAATTACCAAATCAAACAAATTCGCATTAGCCGCGGGATTATTTTCGTCGCCATTGAAGTCAGAAACTCTTGGTCGCCTAAAAACTTTACGAGAATTATTGCTTGAGACTTCTTGCGTAACTGGCGCGCTAAACAGTCGCTGCACCTCTTCGCGATTATTGATTATCGTCCAACCTTTTGGGACGGTCAGCGAATCAGCATGTCGGCGACACAATAAGTTCATGGGCGAAGCGTCATTCAGATCCGGAAAGTCAATCGTCACCACCAGCCGTCGCAGATCAACTTCATAAATGATCTCCCCGACTTTTGAACAGCCAGGACGCTCACAGTGACGCGACATGCCTAAACAATAGACCGCATCAGGGTTCCAGGCACGCGATTCCCATTCCTTGACGATCGCGATAACCAAAAGTGTCACTTGAGCAAATCCTGTCAAAACCGATCAACTGCCTGACCACTCCGTCATGCGGGCCATCGCACGACACTTCGTAGACGGCTTGAGTTGAGTCAAACGCCACGCACGACCCGCTCTGAATCAAAGAATCTGGTCCTTGCGGGATACTCGGTGAAGAAATTGAGTGCAGAAACAAAATCACTAGTGCCAAAATGGCAACTAGAGACAACATGAATCGCCATGGAACTTTCGCTCGAACAATTACCCGCGGTACTTCAAAATCAGCGTCATCAATAAAATCGTTTGTGAAATTATCTGTGAAATCATCAGCGTAATTGTCGAAATTTTCATCAACTGATCGCTTTTTTGGATTAGGCGCCTGCTGGCGTTTTGACTTGACAGTTAGAGACTCGTCATACAGCCGACGGCTGGTCGTGTTGCCAAGAACACTCCACGCTTGGCTGACTGCAGCCAGCGCCAAAGAAAAATCAGCAGTTTCTCGCCCGTCAGCGTCTGGGTGAAGTTTGCGCACCATCGCTCGATGTGCGGCGCGAATTTCTTTTAATGACGCAGTTGACTTGACACCGAGTATCTCATAGTGGCTTGAAATAAATTCACCTGCTTAATTTACAATTAATTAACAAAACAAACTCTTGACACTTCACGAACCTGTGAATGTTGCAGCAATCTTGCTCGCCGAGTCGCCACCGCGACGCAAGATGACGGCAAGAAACCACAGTGCACCAAGGGTGACGACAAATAGCAACACCGCACCAACACCCCAAAACGGTTTGATCGTGCTGCGCGTCGCACCTAACAGAGCGACCGGAAAGGTCGTCGACCCGGCTTCGCTCAACAGCGTTGAAATCACCGCGTTATCGAGACAAAGCGCAAACGACAGCAAACCGCCCGCGACCATTGCCGAGGCAATCAGTGGCAAAGTAATCTGACGAAACGCTCGCGCTGGTGGCGCACCCAGATCGCCCGCTGCTTCTTCAAGCGATTCGTCTAGACCGGCGAGTCGTGCGCGCACAATCAGAGTGACAACCGCACTGGCATAAAGCGACTGACCAACCCAAAGTTTGTTGATGCCCCCGTTGAACGGGCCCCAACCTGAAGAAAAAATGGTTCCGACCAACGGAACATCTTTAATTCGTGGAAACCAAGTCACGAGAGCAATCGCATCCATAATTTCTGGTGTTACCAAAATTAAGAACACCATCGCCATAAAAAATTTAGTCCACCCACCTGGTCGCCGCGCTAACGCAACACCCGACATGCCACCGATAATCACGGCGATAACTGTCGCTCCAAAAGCAGCGATAAACGAATTTCGAATCGCATCGCCAATACCCGCGAAATCAAATATCGTTCGATACCAATTTGTGATCAAACCGTTGATAATTAGCGCCACGACAAATGCGCCAGTCGCAAACCAAGTCTTTACCGAGCGTGCAACAAAAGCTTTATTCTTAAAATAATTCTGAGCCACAATACCGATTGCCATGAGCACCGCGAAACGAATCAATACGCCGAACATCTCGGCACCATCAAACAATTCTCCCCACCATTTAAGGCTCGTGCGGCCAGACCAAATTGTGAACGAACTACCCGCATTGAACGAATGCAAAATTACCAACAAAATTGGCACGAACAAAAACAC
>CAMAQQ010000154.1 GCA_945860575.1 Ferrithrix thermotolerans DSM 19514 | reverse complement strand
CACCGAGGCTGTACGGGTCGGCGCACCTGAAAAAATTGATTTTGCCAGTTTCGCGGCCGCCATCGTTCACGACACGCCGGCAACGCCGACAATCGCAACTTTGGTTGATTTATTCAATACTCGTGCTGATTTAAAGCGTGCCGATCGTCAGTGGATAGCTGCCGACACGCTCAAAAACGTCATCGTCAATTTGCGCTACCCAGATGGTCGAACCGAGCCGCTTGCCGTTGGTGTGCCCGGTGATCGTGATGTTGATACAAAGCGTCTCGAAGCACAAGTCTCGCCAGCCGAAATCGTTGAGTTCACAGAAGCAGATTTCGCCGCGAACAAAAATCTCATCAAGGGCTACATCGGGCCGCAGTCACTCGGGTTGAAGAATGCAAGTGGAATCAAATATTTGCTGGATCGCAGCATCGCAATTGGTAGCGCGTGGATAACTGGCGCTAACGCGCCAGGTCGACACGTTGCGGGTCTCGTATACGGCCGAGATTTTTCTTGCGACGGCATTGTTGACGCTGCCGATGTACGCGATGGTGATGCATGCCCGAAGTGCAATGCAAAATTACAGATTCGTCGCGGCATCGAGATTGGTCACGTGTTTCAACTTGGTCGCAAATACGCCGAAGCACTCGGGCTGACCGTGCTCGATCAAAACGGAAAGACTCAAGTCGTCACAATGGGTTCATATGGCATCGGCGTCTCACGCGCAGTTGCGGCAATCGCCGAGGCAAACCACGATGAAATTGGTTTGAAGTGGCCTTCTGCTGTTTCACCAACCGATGTGCACATTGTTGTTGCAGGCAAACCTGGTGATGAAACATCAACTGTTGGCGAAGCACTTGCAACTGCATTGCATGATCTAAACATGACGGTGCTGCTCGATGACCGTAAAGGCGTCTCGCCTGGTGTCAAATTTAAAGATGCCGAACTGATCGGCACCCCGCGAATTGTGATCGCGGGTCGTGGTGTCGCAACTGGAGTAGTAGAAGTTCGCAATCGCCTCGCCGGAACTTCGAGTGATGTCGCAATTGATGATGCCACAAAGCACATTGTTGCAATGACGATAAAATAAATAAGAGTGCAACAAAAATGACTGCGATCCTTAATCCAGCAATAAAGCACTACGAATGGGGCGACTTAGCCGCATTGCCAGATTTGCTGGGCGTACCGCGAGACCAAAAGCCATGGGCCGAACTTTGGTTTGGCACCCACCCCGATGGTCCTGCAACTCTGCGAACTGCCAACGGTGAAACGCAACTAAAGAGTGTTGTCGGAGATCTTTCATTTTTATTGAAGCTCATTGCGGTCGCAAAACCGTTATCACTGCAGACGCATCCGACGACCGTTCAAGCTCGTGAAGGTTTCGCTCGCGAAAATATGGTTGGCCTCGCTCGCACTGCAGTCAACCGCGTCTATAAAGATGAGGCTGCCAAACCAGAGTTGCTCTTTGCTCTTTCTGAATTTCAGATGTTATGTGGATTTGCGCCGTTAACCGAGTCGATCGCACGCGCCGAAAATAATGGTTTAAAAGATCTTGCAGAACATTTGAATCTTGACGGATTAGAAAAAACTGTGCGTTGGGCACTAAGTGAAATATCGCATCCGACGGTGCAAAATCTGCCGAATCATCTGCACGCTCTCGCATCTTTATACCCGAGTTCTGGCGGCATTCTCGTTGCATTATTGATGAACCATGTTGTTCTAAAACCGGGCGATGCAATTTTTCTCGAGCCCGGAAATGTGCATTCGTATTTAAATGGCTTGGCAGTTGAAGTTATGACCAGTAGCGACAATGTGATGCGCGCTGCCTTCACTTCAAAACATATTGATTTAGACGAATTTTTTGCAACTGCCAACTTTGAATCAGTTATGCCCAAATTGGTTTCACCGACTGCAAAATCGGCGAATGTCGCTCATTATGACATTGCAAGCGCGCCATTTAGCGTTCAGCGTTACAGCGTGACTAGCGCCATATCGCTGAAAGCCGAACACGAAGTAGAAATATATTTATGTGTTCAAGGACAAGCAGGATCTCTACGACAAGGTCAAGCATGCATTTTGCGTCGCGGCGAAACTTTGCAACTCACTGGTCCTTCACTCGTATTTCGAGTTTGGGGAGACCCAACTAACTAATGCTTCGAACTAAAAATAAGAAATCTCTAATCGCAAAGTTGCTGTTTGTCGCATTTACTTTTGCAGTAACAATTGGTGCGGGTAGCAGTACACCGTTCACGCCCAATACAGGGCCATCGCTTTTAATTCTTGGCGACAGTATCACTTGGGGCTCTGATTATTTTGCGAAGGCACAAAAACTAGTCGCTGGTGACGGCCAATGGGTAAACGTAGTTTTAGATGGTCAATACTCGCGGCGAGTTGCGTTTCCGACGCCAAACACTTCTATTCGAATGTCTGGTGTTAAGTCGTATTTGAAACTGAAAGACGCGGGGCTAAACCCCGATGCAGTAATTGTCGCTCTCGGCAGCAACGATGTCGCACTCGAAACCAAACCCGAGATTTATGAAAAGATCATTCGAGATCTTATGAACACGATCGGCAATGTGCCCGTAACTTGGCTAACGGTCAATCGCCGCGACACAAAAGCAATCGCCGCGCGAAGCGTTGTTTTCAATAAGATCCTGATCAAGATGACAGCCGAATATCCAAATTTGGTTCTCTCCGACTGGTATTCAGTGATCAACTCAAATCTCAAATTGATGGCGTGGGATAAAGTTCACCTCACCCCGACGGGTTATGCAATTCGCGCGAAGTCATACCAATCACTGGCACGCGATATATACGAGCGATATTGGACTGCCACTGCGCCGACTACTACAACCACTGCTGTCACTACGACTACGACACCTGCCGCCACGACTTTACCTGCCGTAACCACAACTTTGCCAAGCGACACGTCGACAACAGTTGCAACTGCTACAACTATTGCTACAACTACAACGCTTGCATCTGCAACAACTACAACTCTCGCTAAAACAACTCCGTGAGACTCATCTCGCTCGTTGATTCGAACTCTCTAAAACTTAACGGGATTTAAAACTTTCGGCGACATTCAAATTTAGAGTAAATTCGCGGGATGGGGCTATTTAGAGTTTTGCTGGCGCTTTCCGTTGTCATGTCCCATTTTGTTAGGTGGGATGCACCTTTTTACCAAGGCTTCGGTGGTACGACTTCAGTTGAAATATTCTTCCTAGTCTCCGGCTTTTACATTGCGCTGATACTAGATAAAACGTACAAGAGTAAGAAGCTTTTCTACATAAATCGGGTCCTACGTCTGTATCCGATTTATCTCATCGTCTGTTTCATCGTGTTAGTAGTTTCAATATTCCGTAAAGGTGTAGCGGAAAATTTATTTGACTACTCTCCATTTGTTCTTTTTGTGTCAACTATTTCAAACTTGACGTTGATTGGCACCGACTGGTTGATGTTTTTTGATACTTCAAATGGTGGTCTCCACTTCACGAGTTCAATTCTGTCTGGCGACCGAATGCGCGACTTACTCTGGGTACCACCAGCGTGGTCATTGGGCGTCGAAATAACTTTTTATGCAGTTGCACCTTTGCTTTGCAAATTGCGTTCACGTGTTTTAATTCTTTCAATCGCTTTGATCGTCTTACTTAAAATTCTTTTTTATAACTCTGACCTCAACTTCTCCGAAAGCCCATTTGATGTTCGCTTCTTTCCATTTGAACTTCCATTTTT